>JAOTZF010000002.1 GCA_029861485.1 Thermoleophilia bacterium
CTTCGCTCCACCTCGACGGTGAAGTCGACGTGGCCGGGGGTGTCGATGATGTTGATGCGGTGGTCGCGCCAGAAGCAGGTGGTAGCGGCGCTGGTGATGGTGATCCCGCGCTCTTGCTCCTGTTCCATCCAGTCCATCGTCGCGGCGCCGTCGTGCACCTCGCCGATTCGGTGGGTGCGGCCGGTGTAGTAGAGGATGCGCTCGGTAGTCGTCGTCTTACCGGCATCGATGTGGGCCATGATGCCGATGTTCCTGGTCTGCTCGAGCGAGACCTTGCGCTTGGTCATTTCCGATGTCGACACCGCGACTCCTCGATCTCCGTGGTGCCCGGCTCGCCTGCCTTAAGGAGCGCGGGCACTTGCTCCTTGGCCGTTCTCTTCAGTACGTACTTCGGCGTCCTGTCTACCGAGCCTGAGCCCGAATCACTACCAGCGGTAGTGAGCGAACGCCTTGTTGGCCTGGGCCATGCGGTAGAGGTCGTCCTTCCGCTTGAAGGCCCCGCCCTGCGACCCTAGGGCGTCGAGCAACTCGTTCGCCAGACGATCGCTCATCTGCTTCTCACGCCTGTCACGAGCGAACTGGACGATCCAGCGGATCGCGAGCGTGCGGCCACGCCGGGCGGGTACCTCGACCGGCACCTGGTACGTGGCGCCACCGACGCGGCGGGACTTGACCTCGAGCGCCGGAGTGACGTTGCGGACGGCCTCTTCCATTACCTCGACCGGCTCGCGACCGGTGTGCTCGCGGATGCGCTCCAGGGCGACGTAGACGACCTTCTCGGCGACCGACTTCTTGCCGTCGGTGAGCACCCGGTTCACGACCTGGGTGACGAGCTGGCTGCTGTAGACGGGGTCGGCCTCGAGCGGCCGGCGCGGTGGGGCTGAGCGGCGGGGCACGGCGCTACCTGGGCGACTTTGCGCCGTACTTGCTACGCCCCTGACGCCTTTCGCTTACCCCCGCGGCATCGAGCGCGGCGCGGATGACCTTGTACCGCACGCCCGGCAGATCCTTGACGCGGCCGCCACGCACGAGCACGACCGAGTGCTCCTGCAGGTTGTGGCCCTCGCCCGGGATGTAGCTCGTGACCTCCATCCCGTTGGTCAGCCGCACGCGGCAGACCTTGCGAAGCGCGGAGTTCGGCTTCTTCGGGGTGGTGGTGTAGACCCGGGTGCACACGCCGCGCTTCTGGGGAGCGCCACGGAGCGCGGGAGTTGCGAGCTTCTTCTGCTTGGGCTTACGGCCCTTGCGGACCATCTGATTGATTGTCGGCACGTCCGCCTTTTTATCGCGCAGTGCTACTTGCCGCCCGGCCGGGCAGCGGCGGGTAACGTAGCACGCTCGCAAGCGCTGCGCGGGTCGCAACGGGGATTGCGCACACATTCGCGGCACCGCGCTACTTTCGCCGCGATGCACGCCTGCACAGAGCCGGTTTCCCCGGGTGCTGGCAGCAGCCGCGCGCGCCGCAGGGCCGCGCTGTCATGCTGCCCCGCCTGCGCCGCCACGGCACGGCCGCCGAGCACGCGCACCCGACGCCCGCGCTACGCGTGGCTCGCGGTCCTGGGCGTCATGGTCAGCCTGCTGCCCATCGCCGCGCTCGACGAGCGCGGCGGCAGCGCGACCGCGGTCGCCGCCGATCCCGTGATCGAACGCTCGACACCGGCGCCCGCACCGCAGCCGCCTCGCCGAGCACGCCCACCGGACGCGGCCGAGCGAGTGGTATGGCGCGAGAGCATCGCCTCCGGCACCCCCAACAACGGCCGACTGGTACGAGGCGTGCAGCTCCCGCCGACGGGTGAGGGCTTTTACGGCTACGACCCGGCGATCCAGCGCCCGCCCGGCGGGCCCGACCGCCAGTGGGGCACCGCGAAGCTCGTGAAGGAGATCACACTGCTCGGCCGCTGGTGGGCCAGGACCCATCCGGCCGCGCCGCGCCTGGGGATCGGCGACCTCTCGAGACCCACCGGTGGGTTTTTCGGCGGCCCCGGAGTGGGCCACCTGTCGCACCAGAACGGTCTGGACGTCGACATCCGGCTGGTGCGATCCGACGGCACCGAGGACGGCGCGCACGCCGGGAACTATGACGCCGAGCGCACCCAAGACGTCATCGACCGCCTGCTGGCGCGCGGCGCCAACCTCATCCTGATCGGCCCCAACCTCGATCTGCACGGACCGAGTCGCGTCGTGCTGCGGTGGCCGAACCACGACGATCATCTCCATGCGCGTTTTCCCGACCCGGACGGTCCGGCCAACTAACTCGCCGCCGCTCGCGTCTCTCCGCGCCAGGCGACGACGATGGTGGCCGCCGAGACCTACCCTGTGAGGTCGGCCTGTGCCTCAGACCACTTGGCGCTGAGCGCGAAGATCACGAGAATCGATATGCCGATCACCAGCAGGCTCCAGAGTGGGAAGGCTGCGAGGAAAGCGCTCTGGGCGACGGCATTGAGCGAGACCACGATCAGCGCGAACCACCGGCCCCACGGCTTGCCCCAGAGGAGCGCGATCGCGGCCAATACCAGCACCACGCCCCAGACGAGGGTGAACACGCCCCACGTCGTGAAATCGAAGATGAGCAAATCCTCCTCGGTGACGGCGTAGTAGTCGTCGGAGAAGATCGCCGCGAGCCCTTGCAGGGCGTTGTACGCCCCCATGAGCCCCATCATGATGGCCGCGAACATGATCCATCCGCTCCAGAAAGCGGCACTCGGCACCCGAGACCCCCAAGCGTTGCCGGAGGCGTGACGATACCTCTCCGCCGCCCTCGTCAGAAGGGAGCGGCCCGCGACCCGTTCACCGCCGGTCTCCACCTGTACCGACAAGGTCGCATGCCACCTCCGCGTGCCTGGGCGGATCGTGCGTTGCCGTCCCACGGCTGCACGGGGGTTCACTCTCGGCGGAGAGGCCCACGCCGACAACCCCGAGGCCGGGCACGGCGGGGAGCGGCGGCACGATCCCCGAGGGTCTCGTGCAGTGCGGGAGCCTCGCCGTCGAACCGAGGGCTCGAGTAACCGGTACCGGACGAGACGGGACCGCTCGCGCTAGACCTGAGGTTCGCTCGCGCTGAGGGTGAGGGTCGCCGTCTGCGAGAAGACCCCGATACCCTCGCGGCTCTCGCCCTCGACGCGCATCTGCACCGGGAGGGCGAGCTCGGCCGACCACCAGTAGACGTCGGTCCACTGCCCGGTGACGCTGCCGGTGATGCTGGTGGTGCGCTCGATGACGACGGCCTCGACCTGGGAGCCACCGACCGAGACGGTCTCCGTACCGGTGACCTCGCTCGAATGCGTGGTGGTGGATCCGTCGGCCTCGTAGCGGGCCTCCCAGCCGGCCCCCTCGCTCAGATCCGCCGGAATCCAGAGCGCCGGGGGGTCGAGCACGGCGTCCTCGTCCGAGGTCGTGCCGAGGAGTGAGAGCTTGGTCCGCGACCACGTCTGCGCGATCCCGGCGGACGCCAGCTCGTACCGCGCCCCCTCGACATGCTCACCTGAGTAGGCGAGGCGCGTCTCGAACCCGCCCGGCCGCTGCCAGACGATCATCTGCGCCTGCCCGGGGAGCTCGCGGCTGACCTTGACCGAGGCGGCACCGCCGCCCTCGGTGCCGATGACGTCGTAGGTGTAGACGCCCGGCAGGGGTGCCCCGTCGACACCGCGAGTGCCGTCGTCCGCATCCTGAAAGTCCGCCAGCGCCGACGCGGCGCTCACGGGGTCGCTCTTGGTGGCTTGCGCCACGAGCCAGAAGCCGACACCGCCAGCGGCGATCAGCAACGCGCCGACCGTTGCCAGCACGATGAGGAGAGTTCGCTTACCACCCATGCGGTATCTATCGGTCAAACTCGGGTGAAGATTTAGCCCGGGTAATAGCCTTGCCTCTCACCAAGAGGGCTAGGCCGACCTGACAGCGGCGGGCTGCCGCCCCCGACCGGAGATGACATGGACCTGACCCCCCTTCTCACCGCATCCGACGCGAAGATCGTGGTCCTCCTGCTCGACGGCCTCGGCGGCTATGCCGACGCCCACGGCGGCACCGAGCTCGAGGACGCCGACACGCCGAACCTCGACGCGCTGGCGGAAGAGGGATCGAGCGGGCTCGCCGAGATCGTCGGCCCGGGCATCACGCCCGGTTCCGGACCGGGCCACCTCGCGCTGTTCGGCTACGACCCGCTGGAGTTCGAGCTCGGCCGCGGCGCGCTTTCCGCCGCCGGGCTCGATGTCGAGCTGCGCGCGGGAGACGTCGCCGCTCGCGCGAACCTGTGCACGCTCGACGAAGCCGGCAACATCACCGACCGCCGCGCGGGCCGCATCCCGAGCCCCGAGGCGGCGCCCCTGGTGGACCGCATTCAAGAGCAGGTCAAACTCGACGGCGCGGAGCTCACCATCCGCCACGAACGCGAACACCGCGCGATGGTGATGCTGCGTGGCAGGGGGCTGGACCCCCGCATCAGCGACACCGACCCCCAGCAGACCGGGGTCCCGCCCCTAGTCCCGGAACCGTTGCACCCCTCCGCAATGCGCGCAGCCGGACTATTCGCCGAACTCGAGCGCCAGGCCCGCGAGATTCTCGCCGGAGAGCGGGCGAACGGGATTCTGCTGCGCGGCTTCGACACCCATGAGGAGGTGCCGAGCTTCGCCCACCGCTACGGGCTGAACGCCGCGGCGATTGCTGTCTATCCGATGTACCGGGGCATCTCCCGCCTTCTCGGCATGGACGTGCTGCGCCGGCCCGAGGGTCTGGCGGACCAGGCGGCCCTGCTGCGTGAGGCCTGGGGCGACTACGACTACTTCTTCGTGCACCACAAGGCGACCGATGCGGCGGGTGAGGACGGGGATCGCGAGGCCAAGATCGCTGCGATCGAGGCGGTCGACCGGATCGTGCCGGAGGTGATGGCGCTGAATCCCGACGTCGTGATGGTCACGGGGGATCATGCGACGCCGCCGCAGATGTCCGCGCACTCCTGGCACCCGGTGCCGGTGCTGCTGTGGTCCGAGCGGGGGGGCCGCGACGGGGTCGGGCGCTTCGGGGAGGGCTTCGCGCGCTCCGGCATGCTCGGTCGGCGCCGAATGTCCGAGATGATGCCCATCCTCCTGGCCTGCGCGGGTCGGCTGAAGAAGTATGGGGCCTGAGCATGCCCACCGTCTTCACCCGGATCATCGAGGGCGAGCTACCCGGCCATTTCGTCTACGAAGACGAGCACTGCGTGGGCTTTCTCACCATCGAGCCGCTGCGAGAAGGCCACGTGCTGATGGTGCCGCGCGAAGAAGTCGACCACTGGCTCGACCTGTCACCCCAGCTGCTCACGAATCTCATGGCCGCCTCTCAGCGGGTCGGTCGCGCCATTCACGAGGAGTTCGGCTCGCAGAAGGTCGGCATGATGATCGTCGGCTTGGAGGTCGACCACGTCCACATCCACCTCTCCCCGATCGACTCCATCAGGGAGATGGACTTCTCGCGGACGGCGCCTGCGGATCAGGACCGCCTGGCCAACGTGGCCGCGCGACTCCAAGCCGCGCTTGCTCGCCAGGCTTCATGAACACGGTGTGAGGTGGGCTAGGTAAGGCCTTCCGAAGGCGTGGCCCTATGCTCAGCGCGCCTTCTTGGGCTTCGGCTTTCTGGGCGGCATCGAGGCCGTGTGTACGACCGCGCGCCCGGCCCAGTCGCGCACGACATCAGGCTGTGAGCGCCACGACTCCGGCATGGCGACATAGTCCTTCATCGGCCGGTCCTCCGGACCGAAGGGCCCCGAGCCGGGCTCGGCCTCCAGCGCCGCACGATCGGATTGACTCAGGCGCAGTCCGACCGCGCCCCCGAATAGACCGCCGACCATGTTGCCGTTCACGAAGGCGCCGAGGTTGCCGAACATCGGCTTCACCTCGACCTCAGGGTGGTCGGCGAAGAGCTCCGTGAAGAACTCCTTGTCGGCCTCGGTGGGCTTCGGCATCTTCACGGCGCCGCTGCGGTCGCGGGTGGGGTCATTGTGCCACCGTAGACCGCGATTCAGGCGACGACCAGTATCTCGCCCCGGAACGACACGGCCCCGACGCAAGCGCCGGGGCCGTCACCTACTCGGTTGAGCGAATCCTACTACTCGGCGGGCTCACCCTCGGGCTCGGGCTCGAACTCCGGCTCGAAGCTGAACGTGCCGCCCTCGTCGACCAGGCCGAGGATGTCGTCCGCGCTCTCCAGTTCGTCGCCGGCGGTCGCGAACGGATCGTCGAGGTCGAACTCCAGCAGCGCGGGCGCGCGACGCACCGCCTCGATCTCGAGGTTGCGGTAGCGCCTGAGCCCGGTCGCGGCCGGAATGAGCTTCCCGATGATCACGTTCTCCTTCAGGCCGCGCAGGTTGTCGGTCTTACCCTCCAGCGCTGCATCGGTGAGGACCTTGGTGGTCTCCTGGAAGGAGGCCGCCGAGAGGAACGACTCGGTCGCGAGCGACGCCTTGGTGATACCCAAGATGAGCGGCTCCATGGTTGCCTTGGACGCATTGACCTCGGCCTCCAGCTGAGCGTCGGAGCCGCTGTAGTCACCGGCCTCCCGCTCGGCGAGCAGGCGCTCGTGCTCGGCCACGGTCACGCGTGCGTTCTCGCGGTAGAGCACCGGCTTGTCGACCATCTGCCCGGGCAAGAAGCTCGTCTTGCCGGGGTCGATCACCTTCACCTTCTTGAGCATCTGGCGAACGATGACCTCGATGTGCTTGTCGTTGATGTCCACGCCCTGAGAGCGGTAGACGTTCTGGACCTCGCGCACCAGGTAGAGCTCGGTCTTGGTCGAACGATCGTGCTCCACGCCCTTGGGCAAGAAGCGCGTGTCCGGCGCGACCAGCATGCCCTTCTCGATAACGGGCACGGGGTGGTCTTCCGGCACGCGCAGGTAGCGCTCACGGTCGCCGTCCTCGGTGGTGACCTTCACGGTCATCCAACCGTCCTTGGCCTTCTTGACCGTCTTCACGGTGCCCTCGGTCGAGATCCTCATGCCGGAGGTGGCGTCGAGGATGTCCGACGGGAAGGCCGAGCCGATCGTGAGCAGGGTTCCGGCCTCGACGAACTGGCCGTCGTTGACGATGATCTGGGTCCGCTTGGCGACGGGCCAGCTGTGCTCGCTAACCGGCTGGCGGGTCGCCCCGGTGCCGGCGTCTTCCATCGGCATGTACTCGGACTCGACCAGCACGAGGTTGGCCGCACCCGGGCGGGTGTCGTCATCCTCGATGCGGATCCAGCCGTCGGCGGGCGCCACGAGGGCGAGCGCCTTGGGCTTGCGCGCCTCGAACAACTCGACGACACGCGGCAGACCGTGGGTGATGTCCGCCCCGGCCACACCCCCCGTGTGGAAGGTGCGCATGGTCAGCTGGGTGCCGGGCTCGCCGATCGACTGGGCGGCGATGATGCCGACGGCGTCGCCGATCTCCGCGAATCGGCCGGTGGCCGGCGCGATGCCGTAGCACGTACCGCACACACCGCTGCTGCTGCGGCACTTGAGGGCGGAGCGGACCTCCATCACGAGGTCGCGCGGTTGGCCGTCCTTGCCGCGGCAGGCGGCGTCCAGACGCTCCGCGAGCTGGTTGGTGATCAGCACCTGGCGGCGTTCATCATCCTCATCGATCGGCTCGATGCGCTCGTCGGAGGCATCCTCGTACGGGTCCCAGACGATCTCACCGGTGGCGCGGTCGATCGCGGCCCCCAAGGAAACCCGCCCGGGCATGCTCTGGTTGAGCGCACCATCCCGGTAGACGGATGCCTCGATGCCCTCATCGGTGCCGCAGTCGACATCGCGCACGATGACGTCCTGCGCCACGTCCACGAGACGACGGGTCAGATAGCCCGAGTCGGCGGTCTTCAGCGCCGTGTCCGCGAGGCCCTTCCGGGCACCGTGGGTCGAGATGAAGTACTCGAGCACCGAGAGCCCTTCCATGAAGTTGCTCTTGATCGGGCGCTCGATCGTCTCACCCTTCGGATTGTTCATGCAGCCGCGCATTCCGGCGAGCTGGCGGATCTGCTTGAAGGATCCACGCGCGCCGGAGTTGGCCATCATGAAGATCGGGTTGAGCCGGAAGAGGTACTCCTCCATGGCCTGGGCGACGTGGTCGGTCGCCCGCTCCCAGATCTTGACCACCTCTTCGTGACGCTCCTCGGAGCTCATCTCACCGCGATCGAAGAAGCCCTGGACCTCGTCGACCTCGGCCTCGTACGAGGCGATGATCTCTTCCTTGGTCGGCGGGATCACGACGTCGTTCTTGCTTACGGTGATGCCCGACCGGCTGGCGTACTTGAAGCCCAGCTGCTTGAACTCGTCGAGCGAGTGCGACACCGACGTGGCGCCGTACAGGTTGACGAGCTCCTGAATGAAGTCGGTCACCTCGCGCTTGGTCAGCACGCGGTTGACGGTCGGGTATGGCTTCTCGGCGAACTCCTCGTCCGAGACCAGCTCGGCGAGGCGCGACTTGATGCTGTGATTGAAGATCATGCGGCCGACGGTGGTGAACCGCGACTCGCCGACCTCAGAGTCCCGCATTTCGATGACATCGCCGACACCCACCAGCTGGTGGTCCATCGCGGTCGCGACGTCCTCGTAGCTGCGCATGACGGGCGGCCGCTCCAGCCCCAGCTTCTTGAAGGGGCTCGTGGTCCACTCGTCATCGCCCTCGATGAGCGCCTCGCTGTTGCGCGGCAGCCTCCACTCGCCCTTCTCGGCGTTGAAGAGCTCCGTGAGCTCGACGATCTCGCCTTGGGCGTCCGTCTTGCGCTTGCGGACCCTCAGCGTGTGGCAGTACGTCAGGTAGTAGAGGCCGAGCACCATGTCCTGGCTCGGTGTGGCGATCGGACGCCCGTGGGCCGGCGACAGGATGTTGTTCGCCGAGAGCATCAGGATGCGCGCCTCGGCCTGGGCCTCGACCGACAGCGGCAGGTGGACCGCCATCTGGTCGCCGTCGAAGTCGGCGTTGAACGCAGTGCAGACCAGCGGGTGGATCTGGATGGCCTTGCCCTCGACCAGCACCGGCTCGAAGGCCTGGATGCCGAGGCGGTGCAGGGTCGGCGCGCGGTTGAGCATCACCGGATGCTCGGAGATGACCTCCTCGAGCACGTCCCACACCTCGGGCACCATCGAGTCGACCAGCTTCTTGGCGGCCTTGATGTTCTGCACCTGGCGGCGCTCGACCAACCGGCTCATGATGAACGGCTTGAAGAGCTCCAGCGCCATGAGCTTGGGCAGCCCGCACTGATGCAGGCTCAGCTCGGGACCCGCCACGATGACCGAGCGGCCCGAGTAGTCCACGCGCTTGCCGAGCAGGTTCTGCCGAAAGCGGCCCTGCTTGCCCTTGAGCATGTCCGACAAGGACTTGAGCGGCCGGTTGCCCGGACCGGTCACGGCGCGGCCGCGACGGCCATTGTCGAACAGGGCGTCGACGGCCTCCTGCAGCATGCGCTTCTCGTTGCTGACGATGATCTCGGGCGCGCCGAGATCGAGCAGCCGCTTTAGGCGGTTGTTCCTGTTGATGACGCGGCGGTAGAGGTCGTTGAGATCGCTGGTCGCGAAACGCCCACCGTCCAGCTGCACCATCGGACGCAGCTCCGGCGGGATCACCGGCACCGCGTCGAGGATCATCCACTCCGGACGGTTCTCGCTGCGCCGGAATGCCGACATGACCTTGAGTCGCTTGAGGGCGCGCGCCTGGCGCTGGCCCTTGCTGTTCGCGATCGTCTCGCGAAGTGACTCGGCCTCGTCGTCCAGGTCGATCGCCGCGAGCAGGTCGCGGATCGCCGCGGCACCCATGCCACCCTGGAAGTACTCGCCGAAGCCGTGCGGCGAGGCAAACCGGTCGCGCATCTCGCGGAACAGCTGCTCGTCATCGATGATCTCGCTCCGCCCGAGCGACTTGAAGCGGGTCCATGCCTGAGTGAGGCGCTCGATGGCCTCCTCGGTGTAGCGCTCCATGTCGGCGATCGCCAGCTCGGTGTCCGAGCGTAGCTCGGCGCCGGCCTGCTGCTTGTCGGCGTCGGTCAGCTCGCGCTTGGCCTCGGGGTCGTCGCTCTCCCGGTCGCGCTCGAGGTCCTCGATCCAGAAGAGGTCGTCCTCGGTGAAGTCCTTGGTGGTCCCCTCCTCGAGCCACGTGGTGCGGCGGTCGAGGCGCTCCTTGAGCTCTAGCGCGCGCTGCTCGTTGTCGGCGCGCAGCTCGTCGATGTAACCGTTCACCTGATCCTGGAGGGAGTCCACGTCCTCGGTCCGCTTCTCTTCGTCGACGTTCGTGACGATCGAGGCGGCGAAGTACAGAACCTTCTCGAGCTCCTTCGGAGCGATGTCGAGCATGTAGCCGATTCGGCTCGGCACGCCTTTGAAGAACCAAATGTGGCTCACGGGGGCGGCCAGATCGATGTGGCCCATGCGCTCGCGGCGCACCTTAGCCCGGGTCACCTCGACGCCGCAGCGCTCGCAGATGATGCCCTTGTAGCGGATGCGCTTGTACTTGCCACAGGCGCATTCCCAGTCCTTGACCGGGCCGAAGATCTTCTGGCAGAACAGGCCGTCGGCCTCAGGCTTGAGCGTGCGGTAGTTGATGGTCTCCGGCTTTGTCACCTCGCCGTGTGACCAGTGCCGGATTTGGCGCGGTGACGCCAGGCCGATCGAGATGGAGTCGAAGTTATTGATGTCGATCACTTGGTGAGAGCCTCTCTCTTTGCACTCGGGTGCTCGCGGGCACCCGACCCCTGCAGTCGCCGTTGCCGGGCGCGGCGCTCATGGCCGGCCCGGAGCTGCCCTTACGTCGTGTCGTCTGACTCGGAGGGCTCCGCCGTCGCAACCGCCTCCTCGGTCTCGGCTGCTTCGCCTGCGTCGCCTCCGTTCTCGGCCGCCGGGGCGCGCTGGGCGCTCCCGAGTCCGCCGGAGAGGTCGATGCCCAGTTCCTCCGCAGCGCGGAGCAGATCGTCGTCCTCCTCGTGGCCCACCAGCTCGGGGCCCGACTCGCCCCGCACGTTGACGTCGAGTCCGAGGCTCTGCATCTCCTTGAGGAGCACCTTGAAGCTCTCGGGAACCGAGGGCTCCTGGATGTTCTCGCCCTTGACGATGGCCTCGTAAGCCTTGACGCGGCCCACGGTGTCGTCGCTCTTGATGGTGAGCATCTCCTGGAGGGTGTACGCGGCGCCGTAGGCCTCGAGCGCCCACACCTCCATCTCACCGAAGCGCTGCCCACCGAACTGGGCCTTACCGCCCAGGGGCTGCTGGGTGACGAGCGAGTACGGGCCGGTCGACCTCGCGTGGATCTTGTCGTCGACCAGGTGCAGCAACTTCAGCATGTACATGTAGCCGACGGTCACCTTGCCGTCGTACGGCTCGCCCGTGCGCCCGTCGTAGAGCTTCAGCTTGCCGGAGGCCTTTCGTCCCTCGCGATTGTCCTTGACCGTGAGGTTGATCGGGCTGTCCGGGTGGCTCTCCACCCACTTGATGAGCGCATCGTCGACGTCTGCCGGGCTGGCGCCGTCGAACACGGGCGACGCCACCGGAGTTCGCACCGGGGTGCCCTTGTCGTCCTCCTCGTTCCAGCCGTGGCAGGCGGCCCAGCCGAGGTGGGTCTCGAGGATCTGACCGATGTTCATTCGGCTCGGCACGCCGAGCGGGTTGAGGATCATGTCGATGGGCGTGCCGTCCTCGAGGAAGGGCATGTCCTCCTCGGGAACGATCTTGCTGATGACGCCCTTGTTGCCGTGGCGCCCGGCCAGCTTGTCGCCCTCGGCGATCTTGCGGCGCTTGGCCACGTAGACGCGCACCAGCTCGTTGACGCCCGGCGACAGGTCGTCACCGTCGTCACGGCTGAACGTCTTGACGTCGATGACCTTCCCACCCTCACCGTGAGGCACCTTCAGCGAGGTGTCGCGAACCTCTCCGGCCTTCTCCTTGAAGATGGCGCGGATCAGCTTCTCCTCGGCGGTGAGCTCGGTCTCGCCCTTCGGCGTGACCTTCCCCACGAGCAGGTCCCCCGAGCTGACCTCGGCACCGACGCGCACGATGCCGCGCTCGTCGAGGTCCGCGAGGGACTCCTCGGAGCGGTTCGGGATGTCGCGCGTGATCTCCTCGGCGCCGAGCTTGGTCGTGCGGGCGTCGATCTCGTACTCCTCGATGTGGATCGAGGAGAGCTCATCGTCCTTGACGAGCCGCTCGGAGATGATGATGGCGTCCTCGAAGTTGTAGCCCTGCCAGCTCATGAAGGCCACGAGGATGTTCTTGCCGAGCGCGAGCTCGCCCTGGTCGGTCGAGCTGCCGTCGGCGAGCACCTCGCCGGCCGTCACCTTGTCGCCCAGAGTCACGATCGGCTTCTGGTGGATCAGGGTGCCCTGGTTGCTGCGGGTGAACTTGTGCAGCCCGTAGTGCTCAAGCTCCCCTTGCGGGTCCTCGATCATCAGGTGGTTCGCGTCGACCGCGACCACCAAGCCGTCGGTCCGGCTCACCACGACGTCGCCGCTGTCGATGGCCGCCCGCCGCTCCATGCCGGTGCCGACCAGCGGCGCATCGGTCACCATCAGCGGCACCGCCTGGCGCTGCATGTTGGCCCCCATCAGGGCACGGTTGGCGTCGTCGTGCTCGAGGAACGGGATGAGCGAGGTCGCGACCGAGACGATCTGCTCGGGCGAGACGTCCATGTAGTCGACGTCCTCGGGCTCGGCCATGACCGGCTCGCCACCCTGGCGGCAGAGCACCGGCCCTACCAGCTTGCCCTTGCTGTCGATGTCGGCGTTGGCCTGGGCGATGGTCTTGTGCTCTTCTTGCGTCGCGTCGAGCCGCTCGATCGTGTCGGAGATCTTGCCCTTCTTCACCACCCGGTACGGCGTCTGGATGAAGCCGAACTCGTTCACTGTCGCGTAGCTGCCCAGCGAGCCGATCAGACCGATATTCGGCCCTTCTGGCGTCTCGATCGGACACATGCGGCCGTAGTGGGTCGGGTGCACGTCGCGCACCTCGATCGGAGCCCGCTCACGCGTGAGCCCGCCCGCGCCCAGCGCCGAGAGGCGGCGCCGGTGGGTGAGGCCCGCCAGCGAGTTCGTCTGGTCCATGAACTGGGACAGCTGCGAGGAGCCGAAGAACTCCTTGAGCGCTGCGACCACCGGACGGATGTTGATGATCGTCTGCGGAGTGATCGTGTCGACGTCCTCGGTGCTCATGCGCTCGCGGACGACTCGCTCCATGCGGTAGAAGCCGACGCGGAACGCCTCCTGGATCAGCTCGCCGACCGTACGTAGGCGGCGGTTGCCGAAGTGCTCGTACTCGTCGAGCTCCCCGGCGATCTCGTCGCGCGGCGCGAGGGCCGTCTCGGCGGCGAGGTCCTTGACATCGACGTCCGCACCGACGCGGAGCGGCAGGTCGATGAGCCGGCGCACCACCTCCACCATGTCGTCGTCCATGCCGCTGATTCGGCCGGTGAAGCGAGGATTGCTGAGCGTGCGCACGTCGGAGTCGAGCTCCAGGTTGAGACGCGCGTTCAGCTTGTACCGGCCCACGCGGGTCAGGTCGTAGCGCTTTGGATCGAAGAACAGCGAGCGGACCAGCGAGCGCGAGTTGTCCACCGTCGGCGGCTCACCCGGGCGCTGCTTCTTGAAGACCTCGATGAGCGCGTGCTGCATCGACTCGCCGGCGCGCAGGTCGAGCTTCGCCTCGAGCTTCTCGATCTCCGCCTGGACCTCGGCGCGCTCGTCAGTGGGGAGCGCGTCCATGCCCTCGGCGAGCTTCTCCATCTCGCCGGCGACCTCTGAGATCTCCTTGAGGCTCTTCTTGTTGCCGCTCTCGGGTGCGCCCTCGGTGTCGTCCTTGTCGAGGGTGTTGCGGATGAAGGGATTGACCTCTTTTGGGTTGAGCGAGCTCGGGAAGAGGTTGACGATGTCATCGCGGGTGTAGCCGAGCGCCATCAGCAGCGTGGTGACCGGCAGCTTGCGCTTGCGGTCGATCCGCACGTTGACCATGCGCGCTTGTCGATCTCGAGCTCAACCCAGGAGCCGCGCGCCGGCATGAGGTTGGCGATGAAGACCTGCTTCTCGGGATCCTTGGGCTCCATCACATAGGCACCCGGTGACCGCACGAGCTGGGTCACGACGACCCGCTCGGTGCCGTTGATGATGAAGGTGCCGGCCGTGGTCATGAGCGGCAGATCGCCCATGAAGACCTTCTGCTCGCGAATCTCACCGGTCTCCCGGTTGATGAACGCGACCTCCATGGTGAGCGGCGCCGCGTAGACGAGATCCTTCTCGCGGCACTCGCGGATCATGTTGTTCGGCTGGATCTCCTCGAGATCCATCCCGGGCTCCCAGCCGCCCAGCGTGTACTTCCCGAACTCGACGGCGAGCGTCCCCGTGAAATCCTCGATCGGTGAGACATCTCGGATGGTCTCCTTCAGACCCTCATTGAGAAACCACTCGTACGAGGACTTCTGGATGTCGATCAGATTCGGGACATCCAGTACCTTGTCGAGTCGGGAGAAGGAGCGGCGTTCACGGGCTCGTGTGCTCACTCTTCAATGCCTCCTGGCATCGGCGGGGCGGTGACTGCCGAACTGCGACAGGCAAAGACGAACGACACCGACAGATGTGGCGTTGTCACTAGCTGGCGGCGGCGCAACAGGAAAAAAGCAGGCGTAATCAGGATGGACTGACGGCCAAGAGACGGTATTCTAAGCGTCTACGTCGCGAATTGCAAATCTTCGACGTACCCGCCCCCTGATCTTCATGAACGACGCCGATGACACGGCTCTCACGTCGCGCATCGCGCGCGTCATCGCGACGGCGCACGCCCAGTGGTCCGCACCCGCCGAGCGACGCCGCCTACGCGCGTTCGGTTTCCGCCCGGCGGTCGAGGCCGAAGTGCTCAAGCGGGAGTGGCGCGGCGCCCAGATCCGGACGTCAATCACCGGGATCGTCGCAGTGGGCGACGGCGCAAAGCTCCATTACCGCGCGGCTGACGGCAGTCTCACCGTCAATGAGGCGCCATTCTTACCCGCCGAGCATCGCGATATCGCCAACACCCTGCTGGACCTCATTCGCGAATACGAGCGCTGGGTCGAGGCCCGCGAAGGGAGGGAGGAGCGCATCCGGCGCGGCGTCAACATCAGCCGCGACCGACGGCAGGTGAACGCGCTCGCGGAGACGCGCCGCCTGCAGCGCGTACTCGATCAGCTCACTCCGGCCCGTGGCCGGCGCTGAGCGCGACGTCAGTCGAACTTGCCGGGAACCGAGCCGCCGGCGACCGAGGCGAGGTCCTCCAGCCAGCCGCTGAGGCGGGCGTAGTCCTTGTCGTCCTCGGGGAGCGTGCTGCGCGCCTCCTCGACGGCGGCGGTCACCTCGTCGACGTTGGACTTGTTCGCGGTCGAGACGCGGTCACGGAGCTGACTCTTCAATTCGCGGTCGAGTGGCATGCATTCCCCTTCCTGCTGGGTCGAGAGATCCGCGAATTGTGCGCAATCGCACCAGCTGAGTCAACGGCTCCGTCGGCGATTCGAATTACCTGACGAGGATTCGCTTCCCGGCCCGTGTCGTATTGCCCGCAACGTCGCGCATCAGCAGCTGCACCCGGTAGCGGCCGCGGCGCAACTTCCCGACCGAGATCCATCGGCCGGCACCCGGCTTGACGCCGATGCTCCGGGAGCCCAGCCGCTTGCCGCGCCGATCGAGGATCCGCACGCCCACACGCAGGCGCCCGCCGAAGTTGTCCCGGGCGAGGATCCGCATGCGCACCGCGCGCGGAGCGCGGCGCGCGGTGCGTACCCGCCGGGTGCGCTCCTGCAGCTCGATGCCCTGCGGCAGCACAGGACGCTGTCGGGCGGCGATCTTGGTGCGCCGCACTACCAGGCGGGGAGCCGTGTTGTCGACCCTAACCCACCACTCTCCGACGCCGGCGTTGCCGGGCCAGTCCTGCGCGACCACGCGGAGCCGGTGCCAACCGTCTGAGAGCCGCCGCGTGTCGAGCAGTGGCCCGATGTGCTCCGTGCGGCGCAGCGGAGTCACGGGGAGGCCGTCGACGCTGAGCTGCCAATTGGCCAGCCGGGAGGCGTCGAGCGGTGCCACGCTGGCGCGCATCCGACCACGGACGAACGCGAAGGGCGCCGGGCGCTCGGGCCTCAATACGGGGGCGTCGTGTTCGATCCTGACCCGGCCGGCACCGAAGCGGAAGTCGAAGCCGGGGTCGCCGAGGTCGAAGGGCCGCTGGAAGAGCCGCTCACGAACGGCGGCCGCGCTGAAGTCGAGACCCGCCTTGCGCAGCGTGCCCATCAGCACTGCGGCGGCACCGGCCGCGTTCGGAGCCGCGTTGGAGGTTCCACCGACGCGCCGGGCGCCGCTTCGCCCCTGCACGCGGGTGTTCGTCGGTGCCACCAGATCGGGCTTGCGACGCCCGTCGTCGGTCGGTCCCACGGATGAGTAGGTCTTGCGCCCGTCGCCCCGCCAGTCGACCGCTCCCACGCTGATCGCACCCGCGGCATCGCCGGGCCCGGGCTGGCTCGAGTCCTCAGAGCCGCCGGCGCCCTCGAGATCGATCTCACGAGAGAAGATCGTGATCGCCTTCGGCGGGGGGCCGCTCGAGCGGGTCACCCGGGCGCGGAAGGTGCCGCCCTTGCCGTCGCGGTACCCCACGAACCGCTCCGACTCCCGAGCGCCGGCGGTCTGATCGTCGTCGGCCGCGGTGACCTGCGACCAGCTGCCATCGGACTCCTTGCGCTCCAGCGCGAGCGCGAGGTCGCTCGTGGCGGACGCGGGCGACTCCCAACTGAGGGTGAAGGTGGTCGGCATTCCGAGCTCGCGCTCGAAGGTCCACTCGTTGTCGATGCCGAGGTCCAGGGCGCCATCCGCGTCGACGTCGACCCAAGGGCCCTCCCAGTGACGCTGGGCGTAGTTGCCCGCGGAGTTGAACCAGAGGATTCCGGCCGCGGCGGCCCGATCGACCGCCTGGGCCTCCGGACCGGTGCCATCGAACGGACCTTCCAGGAAGCTGTTGGAGTGCACCACGATGTTGGGCCTCACCTGTGCGAGCCAATCGACCGCACGCACGAAGTCCTGGCGCGTGCGGTAGTTCGCGAAGACGTAGCGCGCTTTCGGCGCGTAGTCATAGACCGTCTGGGCCACCAGCTCGCCATGATTGGTCGCGTTGCCGTAGGCGTTGCGTCCGGCCAGTCCGTTGATCGGATCGAAGGACACCTGCACGAGCCGCGGCGGCGGCGGGAGCTCGCGTTCTGCCTGGCGGGTGGCGATGTGTGGCCCGAAGCCGAGGTCGAGCACCGCGATGATCAGCCCGGATCCACCGCCGGAGATCGGCGCGAAGGCGGCCGCGCCGCTGCGCTGCAAGCCGATGCTCGTGATCGCGTCCCCGAATGCCGTGGGGGCGGTGCCCGCCGCTGCGACACCCGGCAGTTCCTGGAGCCCGGCGATCTCCGTGGGCTCGACGGCGACCTGCAGGGAGGCCCCGTCCCGGCGATCGATGCCGTGGCCTGCGGTGCGCAGCGCCTGGGCGGCGAGGCCCGCCTTGCCGGGCTCTGTCTGGACCTCGACCGCGACCGGCGAAGACGTCGCCGGTGCGGCACCGACGACGGCGAGCGCGAGCCCGACGGCCAGTGCTAGCGCTCGACGCGGACCCATTGCCCAGCCGTCACGCGATTTCCCGATGTATCGCTCGCCGCCACAACCACGCGGTGGCGCCCGGCCTTCATGCGCGGCAGACGCATTCGGATCTGGGCCGAGCGGAGCGACCTGACCCGTCTGCCGTCGATGGAGACGACCACCTCGCCGATGGTCCCTTGATCGCGTACGAGGCCGACCAACTGAGGCCGCGCGTCGTCGTTCACCGCGAGGGTGACCTTGGGAGGCGTCGCATCGAGGCGGACCATGCCTGCGCCGTAGGACGGATCGATCCCGGGATCACCGAGGTCGAACGCCGCACCGGTGAGGCGCCCGCGCAGGGTCGCGAGGTCGGTCGGGCCGCCGACCGCACGCTGCTCGTCGGCGATCAGGGCCGCTGCACCCGCCACATGAGCAGTGGCGGCCGAGGTACCCGCGGTGCCGGGCCACTCCCGGTTGGCCGTTACGTAGGTGGGCCCGACCACATCGGGCTTCGGGCGGCCGTCCTGGGTCGGCCCCCGAGAGGAGTACGGCGCGAGGTCCGTCCCGGTCCACGGGACGGCCCCCACTGTAAGCGACCCGGCGGCGTCGCCCGGCGTCGGGATGCTGCCGTCTCCGGCCGCCAGGCCCCCGAAGCCGATCGTGCGCGAGAAGATCCGGACCAGCGAATCGCTCCCCACGGTCTGGGTCAGCTGTAGGCGCCACTCCCCGCCATCGCTCACGAGGGTGTCGGTCAGGGCGCCGTCCGGACCTGCGCTGACGCTCGTCTGCTCGGCCCAGACCCCGGAGGCGCCGCGCTTCTGCAGCTCCGCATGCACGCGATCGCTCGACGTGCCGAAGGGCGTGATGCTGTAGGAGAGGACCTGCCCGGGTGCGACCTCGAGCGGAAAGATCGTCCCGGCGGCAGATGCTCGGCCGGTCCAGTGGCGCTTAGCGAAGTTACCGGCTGAGTTGACCCAGAGGATCCCCGCGGCCGCGGCGCGGTTGACGGCGGCGGCGCTCGGCCCGGTGCCGTCGTAGGGCGGGGTCAGGAACGAGTTCGAGTGGCTTATCACAGCGGGCGCTCGTGCGATCACCCAGTCCACGGCGTCCTGGAACTCGTCCTGCGTGTGATAGTTCACCAGCAGCAGCTGCGCACCCGGCGCGACGTCGTGGACGATCTCCGCCATCCGAGTGCCGTGCTGGGTCTGAGATCCAACGGGGGTACGGCCATCGAGGCCGTACTCGTCATCGAAGCTCCGGAGCACCATCCCTTGCGCGGGCAGCTCGCCCGCCGCAATCGACTTCTCGAGCCCACCGAAGCCCATGTCCAGGATGGCCACGGTGGAGCCGGTGCCGACGATGCCCCGGCTCCAGAAGACGTCGGCGCCCATGCGGTAGGCGCCGTTGCTGATCACCGCGTCGGCCGCGGCGATAGGCGCGGCAAGGGAGCCGAACAGGGCGGCGGCGGCGAGAATGGGGATCGGGGACACGCGCACGGGACGAAAGCAAAAGGTACCGACGTCGTCCACACGCCGACGCCATACGTACCTGGTTCTCTGGGTTCATCAGACCGCAGAGCCCGTTGCCGCGAATGCCCGACATCACCCACGTCACTCCCGCCGCCCCCCTCGGCCGGAGCGTGGCGATCGCGGTCGGGCTTTCCGTCTGGTGCGTGAGGCGGGGTGGCACACGGCCCTGCGCGTATGCGTCCAGCGCATTCTCCAAGGAGCGATCGTGATCTGCCGAGCCCCCCTCCTGACCAGAAGCCCCGGCCGGCGCGGACCCCTTATCGCGCCAACCGGGAACACCAACTGTGGTTCGCGCGAACCACCCGGTCGGCCGACGACCGGGCGCGCTGCGCTGCGGGCCGCCGCTTGGATGCCGACACGGTCGATCTCCCCTTGGATCGCGTCCTCGAGCAACTCGCCGTCAGTGACATCGACGACGGCCTCGCATCCTGATCGACAGCCTGGGCCACCTGTGCGAGAGCCCGGAGCGCGCGTGCTGGCGGCGCTTCAAGCGTGAGAAATGGTCGATACAACCGCTCAGCTCGCTCGTCCGGCAGCCGCAGATTCGCGAGCTGATCGGCCGATGGGCGCACGGCACGCGAGCGAGGCTTCGCCGCCCTGATGGGCTTGGTGGGCCCCGACTTCTTCCTGGCCGGGAAGCGCGAGGCTGCGCCAATCCGCCGCGTCGCGCGCTAGCGCTAAGCGGCCACGCGGCGGCGCAGCCGTAGGGCGCTCCATCTATAGTCACGGGCACCCCGAACGACCGGTGCGCGGAAACGGTCCGCGCCCTCGAGGGGCCACGTCGCCGTGACGTCCGATCTCGCCCACTTCTATCAGCAGATGTGCGTCATTCGACGCTTGGAAGAGACCCTGCTCGAGATGTTCTCGGCCGGCGAGATCAACGGCACTACCCATACCTGCATCGGGCAGGAGGCGACCGCCGTCGGCGTCATATCGCACCTCGATGCGGAGCGGGACGTGATCTTCAGCAACCACCGCTGCCACGGCCACTACGTGGCGTTCACCGACGATGTCGAGGGGCTCATCGCCGAGGTGACCGGGCGAGCCACCGGCACCTGCGGCGGCAAGGGCGGCAGCCAGCATCTGTGCCGCGGCAACTTCTACTCCAACGGCATCCAGGGCAGCATCGTGCCGGTCGCGACCGGCATCGCCCTGGCCGAGCGCGAGCGCAGGAGCGGTGCGGTGACCACCGTCTTCATCGGCGACGGCACGCTTGGTCAAGGAGCGCTGTACGAGTGCCTCAACATGGCCTCGCTCTGGCGCCTGCCGCTCTGGGTGGTGGTCGAGAACAACCACTACGCGCAATCCACGCCAGAGGAGCTCGCGGTGTCCGGTTCGATCGGCGCGCGCGCCGCGGCCTTCGGCATCCCGACCGCGCAGATCGAGACCACCGACGTCGAGCAGATCCACGCCACGGCCGGCAACGCCGTGGAGCGCATCCGCGCGACGGGAGAGCCGTTCTTCCTCGTGCTCGATACCTACCGGTTCAGCCCGCACAGCAAGGGCGATGACACGCGGGACCCGGCGGAGATCGAGGCCCGGCGCGCCTTCGACCCCATCGGCTTGATCGCCGCTCGCATCGCGCCGGATCTGCGCACCCAGATCGAGCAGTCCGCAGCACGCAGGGTCGCTGAAGCGCGGGAGGCCGCGCTGGCCGCCCCCGTGGCTGGAGCCGTCCAGGCGTGAGGGCAGAGCGCTGCGTGCAGGCGCTGAACGGCGCCCTCCACGACGCGTTCGAGCGCCGCGATGACGTCTACCTCATCGGCGAGGACCTGCTGGATCCGTATGGCGGTGCGTTCAAGGTCAGCCAGGGGCTCAGCGACCGGTGGCCCGAGCGGGTCATCACGACTCCCATCAGTGAGGCATCGCTGTTCGGCGTGGCCTCGGGGATGGCCCTGCGCGGCTACCGGCCGGTGCTGGAGATCATGTTCGGCGACTTCATCGCTCTGGGCTTCGATCAGATCGTCAACGGCATCTCCAAGTTCCGGGAGATGTACGACGATCAGGTGGCTCTGCCGTTGGTGGTGCGCACGCCCATGGGCGGGCGTCGCGGCTATGGACCCACCCACAGCCAGTCGCTGGAGAAGCTGCTGATGGGCGTGCCGAACATCCGGATGGTCGCCACCAGCGAGTACCACGACCTCCGCGGGCTCATGCGGGCGGCCATCGACGACGACGATCCGGTCTTCCTCATCGAGAACAAGCTCATGTACGGCAGGCCGAACCGACGCCCGGAGGCGGGATACATCGACCAGCTGAGTGTCAGAGAGGGCTCCGGCCGGTACCCCGCGATGACGCTCTCCGGCAACGACTTCGACGAGGCGGCGGCGACCATCGTCACGTACGGGGGCATGCTGCCCATCGTCGTCGATGCGACCACCGAGCTGATCGTCGAGCACGAGCTGTTCTGCGAGATCGTGGTGCTCGGCGAGCTCCTGCCCCTCGACGTGGAGCCCATTCTCGATTCGATCAGCCGTACCGGGGCACTGATCACCGCCGAGGAGGGCACGCTGACGGCGGGCATCGGCGCCGAGATCGCGGCGCTGGTGAGCGAGGCTGCGTGGGGGCAGCTGCGACACCCGGTGCGTCGCGTGGCGGCGCGTGATGGCGTGATCCCGTCCGCGCCCAGCCTCGAGGACGTGATGCTGCCCGGCGTGGGCGACGTGCGCGACGCCGTGCTCGGGATCCACGGCGCCAAGCTATGAGCACACTCCTCCCAAGAGAACGCCGGCTTCATACGCAGCTAACCACGGCCACCTCGTGCCCGGATAGGGTTCGCTCGTGGACGCCCTCGCTCGGCTAGCGGCTCAACCCGCCGCCTCACGGAAAAGTGCGCAGGGATCACCGATCTTCGTGGTCGGGATGCCTCGCTCCGGGACGAAGATGCTGCGCGAGATGCTGAGCGCCCATTCGCGGATATCGCTGTCTGTCGTCGAGACCCACTTCCTGCCGTACTGGATCGAGAATTGGGAGAGCTATGGCGACCTATCCGATCGCAGGCAGTTCCTGGACTTCTACGCAAAGGCTCGCCGGCTGCCGTACTTCGAGGACTGCGAGGCGATCGATGAGCCGGTCATCACCGCTCCGGAATGGCACGCGCGATGCGCAGACTTCAGCCTGCAGGGCGTCTACGAGGCTCTGATGCGGTACGCGACGGGAGCCGACGCCGACAGCGACGTGCTCTGGGGCGACAAGACCCCCGAGTACCTGATCCACGTCGACGCGCTCGTGCGGCTCTTCCCCAACGCGCGGATCGTGCACATCGTGCGCGACGCTCGCGATCAGGCCCTGTCATCGCACCGTACGTGGGGCAAGAACATGTTCCGCGCCGCCCAGCGCTGGGTCGATGAAATCAGCGAGTTCCGGCGCCAGGCGGCGCGGTACCCGTTCAGCGCCATCGAAGTACGTTTCGAGGACGTGCTGAACGACCCCGGCGCGGAGCTCCGCCGCCTTACAAAGTTCTTGGGGCTGGAGTTCGAGGCCTCGATGCTCACCGTGCCGGGCCAGGCCGAGCCGACGGGAGCCGCACACGGGCAGACGTCGGTTATGAGCCAGAATCAGCGCAAGTACGACTCCCAGATGGATCGCGCCACGCAGCGGCGCATCGAGGAGATCGCGCTACCGGTGCTCGAGATCTACGGCTATCCGGTTCCCGACGGCTTGGCGGCCCGCCCGATCTCCGCCACCGGAGCCCGCTGGTTCCGACTGCGCGACGGCCTCAACATCTTGCGCGGAGAAGCCGAGGAGAGGGGCCTCGTCGGCGGCACCCGCTACGTCCTTCGCACCCTGCGATCACAGCGCAGCCGCACCGCCGACATCGCCTAGGGACGGCGCCTCGGGCTAGTTCCGCTCGCCGGTCCAGACATTTCCGGCCGAGACGAACGTGCCGTCGGGCACGTCGGCAGTGAGCACGCTGCCATTGCCCACCACGGCGCGAGCACCGATGCTCAAACCCACCGAGGCGGTGACACCCATGCCGATCAACGTGCCCTCGCCGACGGTGACCTCGCCGGCCAGGATCGCGCCGGGAGCGATATGGCTGTTCGCGCCGATCCGGCAATCGTGCGAGACGATCGCGCCCGAGTTGACGATGGTGTTGGCGCCGACTCTGGCCGCAGCCGACACCACCGCTTGCGCGAAGACCTGGACGCCCTCCTGCAGCTCGGCCGAGTCGGCGACCGACGCCGTCGGCTCCACCAGCACGGCTGCGCGCAGTCCGGCGTCGGCGATGAGGTCGCTCACCTTCGTGCGGGTCGCGATCCTGCCGATCGCCCCGACGGCGTTCGCCGCGTATCCGAGGCCGGCCTCTGCCAGCGGCGCGAGGCAGCGCTGGCCGCCGATGACGGGCACGCCGAGCACCTCCGTGCCGGCCTCGAGCCCATCGTCGACGATCCCGATCACCTCGTAGCTGCCCGCGGCCCGCGCCAGGTCGATGATGGTCTTGCCCAACCCGCCGCCGCCGAACACGACCAGGGCAGTGTCGCCAATCCGCGCCACGAGGTCATCGGCGAGCTCCACGGGCGCGGCGGAGGCCGCGGCCGCCCGAACGTCCTTCTCGGTCACGAACCGACCCGTGGGAAGATTGGCGGGACCCACGCCGAGCTCCGTTGCGAGCGCCTCTGCCTTCTTTGTCATCTTCACGCCGGCTGCGCCTGCCGCGGCGCTCGCCCCTACGGCCTGCGTCTCGTCGGGCATCGCATCGAACACCTCGCAGATGAGGTCGCCCGCGCTGATGATGTCATCGAGCTTGATCGTCAGCCGCCCGACGTATCCCGCGAGGTGCGACTCCACCTCGACGGTCGCCTTGCTGGTCTCGAGAGTGCACACGTGGTCGCCGGCGGCGATCTGCGAGAAGGCCTGGAGCGGGAGCTCGATCACCTGGGCGTCGGGCTCGTTGGTGTTCACCAAGGGCGCTTCGATGCGCCCGAGCACCGTCGGTGTGTCACTCACTTACGCTCTCCCCCAATTGTCGCTCGACGTCCTCGAGTGCCTCGTCGACCCGCTCGCCGAACTCGCGCTCGAGCTCGGGATTGCGCTGCGGCGAGAATGGCTCGAGATGGTCCAGCCGGATCTCTGGCGCGTAGCCATGGCGACCGAGCAGGTCGCGTGTCTGCTCCAGCGCGGCCATCGGCTCGGCGCAGAGGTCGTCGTAGTGCACCTGGAGCACGCGTTCAGGGCCGAGTGCGTGAGCCGCGCTCGCGATGCGCTGCTCGAGCAGCACCACCTGAGCGGCGACCTGTCGCCACGGCGGGTCGTCATCGGGCACGGCAGACGGCTTCAAGGAGGCCCATTCGGTCTCGGTGCCCCTCAACGAACGGCGCATCTTCAAGAGCGAGAGCGCCGTGGTGCGGCGCTCGCGTCGAATCCAGACGTAGCAGGTGCGCGGCATCCACCTCGCCAGCGCTTCCAGATGCCAGATCAGCAGCATCGGCTTGAAGCTGATCGGCCGGCCGATGCACGCCGACATGTTGATGATCACCCGAGCAAGACGCTCCCAATCGATCGTCGCCTCGTGCCCGGGGCCGCGCTCGGCCAGATCGGGATAGCCGAGGTGGTAGTTCCAGAAGTATCCGAACTCATGCGGCTCGGATACACCGGTGGTACGGCCGAACGCCGAGTCGAACGACGACTCCAGCCGGTCGAGCCCGAGCTTGCGCGCCAGCCTCAGGCCGGCGACCGGCGCCCTCCAGAAGACCGCGACGAGGTTGTTGACGTACCCGACATCCAAGCCGCTGCCCAGCACCTGGTAGAGCAGCGTGGTGCCGGAGCGCGGCGCCCCGATCACGTGAAGGGTCGGAAGCTCCTCGGGAAGGTCGTCGTAGGAGGCGTCCTCGAAGTCGGCGAGCGCTTGGTTGAAGTCGGCGAGAAAGGCCTCGTCGGCGGGGTCCTTGCGGAAGGCGCCCGCGAGCACGGGTTCGTTGGGGCGTACCTGCATCGAGCGGCCGGGCGGGGGGGTCGGGATGGTACCGATCAGAGCGAGCGGCACTGCGCGTCCGTGCGGTGCCTGCCGCGGGGTGGCCCGCGGCAGGCACCGGGACCTGGCTACGAGATCTTGACCTCGCCGCCGGCCTCCTCGATCTGCGCCTTGATCTGCTCGGCCTCGTCCTTCGGGACCCCTTCCTTGATGGGGTTGGGAGCCTCGTCGACCAGGGCCTTGGCCTCCTTGAGACCCAAACCGGTCACCGAGCGGACGACCTTGATCACCTGGATCTTCTTGTCGCCGGCGCCCTCGAGTGAGACCGTGAAGTCAGTCTGCTCCTCGCCGCCGCCGTCATCGCCGGTGTCGCCGGCCGGGACCGGGGCCGCAGCGACGGCAACCGGAGCGGCCGCGGCCGCCGTGATGCCGAAGGTCTCCTCCAGTGCCTTGATGCGCTCGGAGAGCTCGAGTACCGAGATCTCCTTGAGCTCGTCGATCCATTCCTCCGTGGTCATCGCCATTTTCGTGTCTCCTGATTCGGGTGTCGTCGAAAACGTGTGCGCGGGCGCGGCTCAGCCGCCGGCCGCTTCTTTCTGGGTACGAAGCTGGTTCAGCGCGTTGGGCAGACCCGACAGCAGCTGGCTGAGGCCGCCGCCAAGCTCGTTGAGCGGCTGCGACAGGGCGCTCAAGCCGTGAAGCGGGGCGGCGAGCCCGCCGGCCAGCTTCGCGAGGAGCTCCTCGCGGGACGGCAGCTTGGTGAGTGCCACGACCTGCTCTGCGCCGAAGGGTCTGCCGTTGAGAAGCCCACCCTTGATCGCGAAGAGCTCCTCGGACTCCTTGCCGAACTCGGTCAGCACCTTTGCCGCCCGCGCAGGATCGCCCGTAATCCAGACGATGCCGATCGGACCGACCAGATGCTCCAGCATGTCCTCGCGCTCCGAGGCCTCGGCGGCCCGGCGCGCCAGCGTGTTCTTGACCACCGAGAACGTGGCG
>JAOTZF010000089.1 GCA_029861485.1 Thermoleophilia bacterium
CCGCAGGCGCCCCGCGACCCAGGGTCTGCAAACCGCCCGCTAAACCTGGTAATCGCCCAAATCACCCGGGGTGAGGCGCTCCTGGTGTGAAGACGGCTCGCGCCGCCGTGGCGGGCGCACGCCTCACGGAGCACGTCCAAAGGACCTCAGCCCTTTTGGTCCACGACGCCACCCGGCCAGGCATCGACCCGGGGGCGTGCCGTCGCGTCTGGTCGCCCCGTGACGCGAAGCCGTCGCACGCCTGGAGACCACGCGTCCGTTCCGCGATGCTGTGAGCCGTGGGGATCATCACCTGGGCCGTCCTGGGCCTCATCGCCGGCTTCATCGCCAAATGGATCATGCCGCGGCCTCAGCCGACGGGCATTCTCTCGACGATGGTCGTGGGGATCATCGGCGCCCTGATCGGCGGCTTCATCGCCACGACGCTCGGCGCATCCGATGGCATCACCGGCCTCAACATCTGGAGCATCGCTGTCGCCGTCGGCGGCTCGGTCGTGCTGCTTTGGCTGTTCGCCGTGCTGTTCCGCGGGTGACTACCGAGGCTGCTGGACGAATTCTCCAAGCTCCGTCGAGTTCGCTGGACCTTGGACGTGCGAATCGGCACAATGCCCAAGCGTTGGATTCGAAAGGCGCGTTCTCGCGCACTCAGATATCACCTGGGGCAGCGCGCCCGCCACGGCGCGTGCGAAGCGCGTTCATCAGCGACACGCATCTCGCCAGTCGCGGATGCCGCTCCGGTGCGATCTCCGCGTTCCTCGACGGTCTCGAGTGCGAGCGCCTCTTCGTGGTGGGCGACTTCGTCGACTGCTGGAGGCTACGCGGAAAGGTCTACTTCCCCAGCAGTCACCTCGAGATCGTCATGCGGGTGCTCGACCTCGCTGACCGGGGCGTCGAGGTCACCTACGTGCCCGGCAACCACGACGCGGTGGCACACGCGTACGACGGCCAGGCCCTGGGCGGGGTGCGAGTGATGTCCGAGGCCGTGCACCAGACCGCCGACGGGCGGCGCCTCTGGATCGTTCACGGCGACCAGTTCGACCGCATCGAGCGGAGCGCGCCCTTGGTCTGCATGATCGGCGCGGCCGCGAACGAGCACTTCCTCCATCGTGCGAATGCCGCCGTCAACCAGTGGCGAGAGCGAAGGGGCAAGCCATCGGTGTCGCTACTCGCCGAGCTACGAGCCAACACCAAGCGCATGACCGGCGCTCAGCGCGAGTTCGAGTACGAGGCGACCAGCCGCGCCGCCGAGGCGGGCCACGACGGCGTGATCTGCGGGCACGTGCATGCCCCTGCGGCGATCCAGGGCGAGGTCGGCTACTTCAACTGCGGCGACTGGATCGACTCCTGCACCGCCCTGGTCGAGGATCTGGACGGCGAGCTTCGCCTGGTGCGGCAGCTGAGCTGACCACTAGCCGCTGAGGCGCGCCGACACCGCTTCCCATAGCTCGGCGTAGGCCCGGGCTCCACGCGACCGGGGCGAGATCGCGACGAGCGGCTCTCGCCGCATCGGCATCTCCTCGACCTCCACGGCATACGGAATCGCGCCGATGATGTCATCGCGCTCCAGTAGCAGCTCATCGGCGAGCCTGCGGTGCGAGCCCCGCCGCCGGTCGACCTTCGAGAGGAACGCGACCATCGGGGTACTCTGGAGTCGGCGGTCGCCGGCCAAATAGGCGCCCAGCTGGTCCATGCTCCGCATCGGCAGGGCCGCCGGCTCCACCGGCACAAGAATGAGATCGGCCGCGCGCAGGACGCCCTCGATGGACAGCGCGATACCCGGTGCGCAGTCCAGGAAGACGTAGTCGTACCCCTCACCGAGGCTCTCGATGGTCCGACGCAGGCGCCGCCGCGGTCGCCGAACGTCGGCGAGCTCGGTGTCGATCCGTCGCAACGAGAAGTCGGCGGGCACCACATCGAGGTTCTCCGTGGCGGTCCTCACCGCGGCGCCGTCGCCGCCGGGGCCTTCCAACGCCACACTCGACGCCCCGCCGGGGATGCGCTCGCCAACGGCGAGCGCATACGTCGCCGAACCCTGAGGATCGAGATCCACCAGTAGGGTCCTCCCCTCTTGTGCGGCCAGAGCCGCGAGATTCACCGCCGCGGACGTCTTGCCAACCCCACCTTTAATGCTGCAGACGGCGATACAACTCATTCGTCCAGCCACCCTCGAGTCGTGCGGCGGCTCAGCTCGCGCCACAGGCGCTTCCAGCGACCGCGGACCTGCTGACCGCGAGCGATCATCAGCCCACTCACCTGGCCGGCTGCGAAGGCGGCACGACGATCTTCCTCAGCGATCCCGCCGAGGATGCGCGTGGCGACCGCAGCATCGTTGAGGTCGCCGAGGGCGTCCTGCAAGGCGGCGGCGGCCTTGGCGAGGCGCTGCGCTGGAGCGCCGACGGCGGGCCGTACCGCTTCCGCCGCGTAGCGCAACCGCTTGGCACGGATTCGCAGCTCGTGCAGGGCGGCATCGGGAGGCGCCGCCGGCATCCGCCTGGCCGCCTTGCGCATTCGCCTCCACCGACGGCGAACCAAAGGTTGCAGGAGGCCTCGTGCAGGATCGTCGGCCTGGGGCGCCGTCGGTGGATCGGACGCCGCTGCAACCAGACCGTCGAGCAGCGACGCCGCCCTGGCGCTGCGTATCGCCCGGCGCATCGATGTGCGCACAGCCTCACGCCGGGACTCGAGATCGGCGATGAGCGCGGCGAAGGACTCCTCGTCGAGTTCCTCGCAGCCGTCGGCGAGGCCCTGCACGCCGTCGATCAGGACGTCGAGGTCGCGCACGGCCCCAAGCCGTCCGCCGAGCCATTTGAGCTCGTCGCGCAGCGGATCGGCCCATCGCCGGTCAACGAGCACTTCCCAGGTGCTGAGATCAGACCGAAGGCGCCGCATTGCGACCCGCGCCTGGTGCACCCCTTCGGGGTCCTCCCCGATCCATGCCACCGGCAGGTGCGAGATCAGCCGACAGGTTGCGGTCGCGGTCGCCGCATGAATCACCTCACGTGCTGTCGGAGTCGCCGACACCTCGGGCACCCGGATCTCAGGACGGGCGGGGACCTCGCGACCCAGCGCCCGCGACAGCTTCGGTCGCGCGTCGCCGGCGCTTGCCCCTGCCGCGACCAGCGCATGCACAACGGGCAGCAGCGCCTGCTCTCCGGAACCGTTGGTCAGCTCGATCTCGACCTCGCGGAAGCTCGGAGTCAGCACTCCCGCGCCGGAGGCGGTGACCCGGTCGTCGGTGAGCACGGCGAGACGCTCACCGTCAGGAGCGCAGATCTCGAAGGCCTCGCGATGCGCGTCGAGTTGAGCGAGCGGCTCAAGGTCCTCGTCACGCGTGAAGGGCCGGAGCAGGCCGCGTAGCTCGGTCGGGACGCGACCGGACTGGCCGGATACCGACACCTCTTGGCGCCACAGCGCGCCGGCCGAGGCTTCCACCCCGAGCTTCGCCGTCCACGTGCCTCCGCGAAAGCGCAGTGTGCAGCCCCAGGCCGCGAGCCGTTCGGACCCCGTCTCCCAGTAGGTCGAGTTCGCCTCGTGGGCATCCAGCTCGCGAACGGCGAGCCCCCCGACCCCGTTCAGTTCGGGCAGCCGAGCATCGCTCTCCATCAGGAGCTTGAACTCTCGTTCCTGACGGACGTCGGCACTCATCGGATCACGATACTCGCACGCGCGTCGGGACTGTGAGCCCGGAGCTTTCCCAAAAGAGCCAACGGATCGACGCCGACGACGTAGAGTCCTGCAGTGGAGTCGGCGAGCCCTGCATTCGCGCAGCGCCTATTCGCCCGAATCGCTCCGGAATACGAGCAGATGGGGGCGCTCTTCTCGCTGGGGCAGGAGGCTCGTTGGCGGCGCTTTCTGGTGTCCCGAGTCTCGGTCGGACGGCGCGCGCGCGTGCTCGATGTCGCGAGCGGCACCGGACTCGTCGCCCGTGAACTCGTGCGTGCCACGGGCGCCAGCGTCGTCTCGCTCGACCACAGCGCCGAGATGCTCGCAGCGGGTGCGCGCGCAAACCGCGCCGCCAAAATGGAGGGAGCGATCGAGCAGGTGCTGGCGAGCGCGGACGCCCTTCCGTTCCCCGACGCGAGCTTCGACGCGGTCACCTTCACCTACCTGCTGCGCTACGTACCGGATCCGAGCGCGACCCTCCGCGAGCTCTCGCGAGTGCTTCGACCCGGCGGCACGCTCGCCTCGCTGGAGTTCTACGTACCGCAGGACCCGGTGATGCGCTGCGGCTGGCGGGCGTTCACCCGCATCGGCCTCCCGATGCTCGGCGCCACCGCCTCACCCCAGTGGCGCGACACGGGCCGATTCCTCGGACCCAACATCGAGGAGTTCCATCGCCGCCACCCATTGAGGCGCCAGGCCGAGGCCTGGATGGCCGCCGGTCTGGTCGGTCTCGGCGCGAGGACCTTCACGTTCGGCGCGGCGGCGGTCACCTGGGGCACCAGGCAACGATGACCGAAGCGGCACGACCGGCCTTCTACGCCCTGCGAAGCGGCGGCTGGCGCGACTACTGGACGCTGCTTCACGCGCCCTATACCGCCTGGCACCTCTCTTTCGTCGCCGTCGGCGCGGCCATTGCCCCCACGCTCTCGGTGACATGGCTGTTGGAGTCGCTTGCGGCGTTCCTGCTGGCCATGGGGGTGAGCGCTCATGCGCTCGACGAGCTCCATGGCCGGCCGCTTCGCACCCGGATCCCGAGCCGGACCCTGTGGCTGATGGCGGGCGTCGGACTGCTCGGGGCGGTCGCCCTCGGCATCCATGGCATGTACGTGGTGTCGCCGTGGCTGGGGCTCTTCATCGCCACCGGCGCGTTCATGGTCGTCGCCTACAACCTGGAGCTCTTCGAGGGTCGTTTCCACTCGACTCCGTGGTTTGCCCTCGCATGGGGCGCCTTCCCCGCGCTGACGGGCTACTTCGCCCAGACGGGATCGCTGACTGCTTCCGCGGTGTTGATCGCGGGCTCCTGCGGTGTGCTCGCGGTGGCCCAACGGCGGCTCTCAACACCGGTGCGTGAGGTGCGCCGACAGACCAAGATGGTCAGAGGCGTGATCGTGAGAAGGGACGGCACGAGCGAGGAGATCTCCTCCAAGACCCTCACGGCGCCGGCCGAAGGAGCATTGCGCGCGATGTCCGCGGCCATGCCCTTGCTCGCCGCGGCACTGGTGGCGAGCCACCTCGTCTGAGGAGGCTGTGCCAGTCTTCGACGTCCACACCGAGGAGCGGCATGAGCGAGAGCGAGCGGGCTGCCGACGGCTTTACCCGAACGGCCGACAAGTACGACGAGATCGTGCGCCATAACATCATGGGCGCGCACCGGCTGGTCATGTCGATTCCGTCCGGCGAGTACCGCCGCGTTCTGGATGTGGGCTGTGGAACCGGGTCTTCGTCGCTGGCGATGGTGGAGCGCTTCGGGTGCGACGAGGTGGTCGGAGTCGACCCGGCCCAGGGGATGCTCGACCAGATGGCCGAGAAGCTCGACGCCTTCCCGGGCACCCGCTTCTCACTCCTTCCCGAGGACGTCATGGAGATGTCGGCGCCCGATGCGAGCTTCGACGCGGTGATCTCGTCGATGGCCTTCCACTGGTTCGAGGACAAGCCGGCCGCCGTGGCGGAGATGGCACGAGTGCTCAAGCCCGGCGGGATCATGGCGATCTTGGGCTCAGGCCGAGGCGGAGAAGAGGCCTTTCGCTTGGCGCTGGCCGGCATCGACCCGCCGATTCCCGCCAGGTGGATGGCCGCCTTCGACTTCATCCAGCGGGACGTACACGAGCTCGATGACTACTTCCGGCAGGCCGGGCTCGAGCCGATCGACGTGTGGATGGAGCGCCGCCGCCGCTGCACCCCGGTCGAGGACTTCCTGGCGCGGATGCGCGTGGTCGCCGGCCACCTCGCGTCGGACCTCGACCAGCAGCAGCGCACGCAACTGGAGGGGCGAGTGGAGCAGGCCATCCGCGACGTCTCGACGCCCGACGGCTTCGTCTACGACTTCACCAAGCTCTTCGGGGTGGCGCGGAAGCCCGAGTGACGGTGAGCGTTCGGGTCGACAAGTGGCTCTGGGCGGTGCGCGTCTACAAGACGCGCACGATGGCAAAGGACGCCTGCACGGCGGGACGCGTTCACGTGAACGACACGCCGGCGAAGCCGGCCACCAAGATCTCCCCGGGTGACATCGTGGAGGCGCGCCGTCGCGATCGAACCGTGATCTACCGCGTCGTCGAGGCGATCGAGAAGCGCGCGCCGGCCAAGCTCGCCGCCAGCTACGTGGACGACCTCTCGCCGCCGCCGAGGCGTCCGGGGCCCGGGGATCCCCGGGCCCCGGTAGCCGGCCTTCGCGAGGACGGCGCCGGCCGGCCGACCAAGAGGGACCGAAGGCGCATCGACCGCCTGCGGGGCATGCGCCCTTAGATGCCGCAATTACTTAAGAGATATCTGGTCTGGGCCCGCCCGCCCACGCATCCCTCGTAGGCGCTAAGGCCCCCCGGGGCGTACGGGCACCTACGGGAAGCCCCAGCTGATTGGGCTCAATACCTAATAAGTGTGGTCCGGGCGGCCGATAGCTCAGTATGGCGCGAATTCTGATCGCCAATGCTGACCCGATTGAGCGACTCATCCTCATCGGAGCGCTCGAGAGCGCCGGCCACGAAGTCGTCGAAGCCAGGGACGGCACGGACGCGATCGAACTCGCAGCGGATACCGATCCGCGTGCCCTGGTGCTCGACGAAGTCATGCCGCGCTCGGGAGGCGCTGAGACCGGTCGGGCCATCCGCCGCCGCGGGGAGAGCGGCATTCCGATCATTCTGTTGACGAGCCGAGCAAGCGCGGCGAGAGGCCGGGGTGTGCGCTCGACGGACACGGTCCTGAAGAAGCCGATCGATCCCGATGAGCTCGTCGCGGCCATCGACACCGTTCTCGATTAGTGCTGGTGCAATGGACGGCGTCCGAGGCGTACCGATCGGCGGCCAGGCGGCCGCGCCGCAGTTCATCGCGACCGCGGGGCGGCGCGGGCTGAGCACCACCAAGCTGGGCCTGACGAACAGGAGCCCGGAGGTGCCACGGTGAGCGACATCGTCGTCCTGGCGACGACGTGGACGTTCCTGGTCTACTCGCTGGGCCTGGCCATCGTCTATCTCGGTTTGACGCTGATGGCCTCGCGCGATCTGCGCGAG
>JAOTZF010000090.1 GCA_029861485.1 Thermoleophilia bacterium
ACGCGGCGCTGCGACTGCGCCAGCTTCAGCAGGATCTCGAACTCCGAATACGTGAGATGCACGGGCTCGCCGTCGCGTTTGACCACTCGGGCGACGGGGTCGATCTCGATATCCGCCGCCCGAATCGGCGCGCCACGCTCGGAGTCGAGCTTCGCGCGGCGAAGGTTCGCCTTGACACGCGAGGCCAGCTCGCGGGGTGAGAAGGGCTTGGTGACGTAATCGTCGGCGCCGAGCTCCAGGCCGAGGACCTTGTCGAGTTCCTCCCCTTTCGCGGACAGGATGATGATCGGAAGCGATCGGTCGGCGCGGATTCGCCGGCAGACCTCGAGACCGTCGAGGCCCGGCAGCATGAGGTCGAGAACCACCAGATCTATCGACTCGCGCCCGAGAATCTCGAGAGCCGTGTCGCCGCGATCGGCGGTCACCACCTCGAAGCCCGCCTCGTCGAGGGCGTACTCGACGATCGTGCGGATGGATTGCTCGTCCTCGACGACCAGGATGCGCTCAGCCATGGGGGTCTCTGGGTATGCGTGGGCGGGAGTTCATACGGTAGCGCGGAGCCCTTAACGCGGTGGTAGCGGGCTCTCGGTCAGCCTTAACCGGGTCTCGATACGCTCGGTTCCGATTCTGTTCACATCGCGAGGTCCGCACGATGGAAAGCCCGTATCCCAACACCGAGACGACCCGCCAGATGCCGCGGCCGGAGGCGCCTGAGCCACCCCGCCGCCGCGGCATGCGGCTGGCGATGCCCCTCACAGCGGCCGTCATCGGGGGAGTCGTCGCACTCGGTGGCGCCGCCGTGACCGGCAATCTCGGTGGTGAGCAGACCACGATCTTGCGTGAGAACCCGAACCAGAACGCCGCCATCGCGACCGACAGCACCCCGCTTCCGGAGGAGGCCGCGGCCGCGGCCGAGAGCGACATGCCGGCCGGTGCGGAGAGCCTGAGTGTGCAGGAGATCGTACGGCGCACCGCGCCCGCTGTGGTCGAGGTCAGCGTCGGGGGCCAGATCGACGAGCTGCAGGGGGTCGTGGAGAACCAGCAGGCGTTGGGGTCGGGCTTCGTGATCGACGACTCGGGGCACATCCTCACCAACCAGCACGTGGTCAACGGCTTCACGGCCGCGGCAATCACCTTCGCGGACGGCTCGATCTTCAAGGCCGAGGTGCTGGGCGAGGATGCGAGCACCGACGTTGCGGTGCTGAAGGTGAGCAGCCTGCCTGACGGCGTGACACCGGTGACCTTCGCGACGAGTGCCAACCTCCAGGTGGGCGACAGCGTTGTCGCCGTCGGGAACCCCTTGGGCCAGGAGCGCACGGCGACAACCGGCATCGTCTCCGCACTCGAGAGGGTGATCGTCGCACCCGACAACCTCACCGCGATCCAGAACGCCATTCAGACCGATGCCGCGATCAACCAGGGCAACTCTGGCGGACCCCTGTTCGACCAGGCCGGCCGGGTGATCGGCATCAACTCCCAGATCGCGACCCGCGGCGGGGGCAGTGACGGCATCGGCTTTGCCGTTCCGATCGACACCGTTCGACCGGTCGCCGAGTCGATCATCGAGACCGGCAGGCCCGCTCACGCGTGGATCGGCATCTCCGGCCGGCCGTTGAACCCACCCCTCGCGAAGGCGCTCGACCTGAGCGGCCAGAGGGGCGTGGCGATTGTGGAGGTCGAGGATGGCAGCCCCGGGGCTGACGCCGGCCTCGAGGGGGCCACCGACCCCGACGCCGCCGTACCCGCGGGGGCCGACATCATCGTCGAGGTCGCCGAACAGGAAATCGGTGACATGGCCGACGTCAGCCGCGCCGTGAGCGGCCGAAGGGTGGGAGATGAGATCTCCGTCACGGTTCTGCGTGACGGCGAGCGCCAGGAGCTCACCTTCGAGCTCGGCAACCGCCCGACCAACATCGGCATCGACCAGCCGTAGGATCCACCGGGTGTCGGCGCCGATCGCCATCCGTAGTGCCATGGAGGCGGACGCGGGGGCCATCGGGGCGATCTACGACGAGGGCATCGCGACCGGCAACGCGACCTTTGCCCAAGGGCCCCACCCGGCACACGAGCGCCGGGAATGGCTCCGTGCCCGCGACGAGCGTGCGCCGGTCTTCGTCGGCCTCGCGGCCGACCGGGTGCTCGCCTGGTCCGCTCTCGCCCCCTTCTCCGGTCGCGAGTGGTACACCGGGGTAGCGGAGTACACGGTCTACGTCTCTGCCGCCGCGCGGCGCCGCGGCCTCGGGTTGCAGATGCTCTACCACTTGGTGAGCGCAGCGCCCGAGTACGGGTACTGGAAGCTCGTGGGCATGATCTTGCGCGAAAACACTCCGGGCATCGCGCTTGCCGAGAAGGCCGGCTTTCGCCGTGTCGGTACCTACTCGGCGCACGGCCTTCTCGGCGGGGAGTGGCGGGACGTGGCGTTGATGGAGCGGCATCTGCGCCGATAGGCGGGCACCACGTCAGGCTGCCACAATCGCGGAGTGAGCCTGACCTCCACAGCGCTGGTGGTGAAGACCGACCGGGTCGGCTTCATGGAGGCGTGGGCAATCCAGCGGGCGCTCGTCGGGGCCAGGCGAGCAGACGCGATCCCCGACGTCATCTGGCTACTGGAGCACGATCCGGTGTATACGACCGGCCGGCACGGCACGCGCACCGATCTGTTCATGGATGATGCGGCCCTGGTCGCCCGCGGCGCGCGCTTCGCCCACACCGACAGGGGCGGCCTCATGACCTGGCACGGCCCGGGCCAGAGCGTGGCCTACGTGATCCATGATCTGCGCGGCCGCCGGCGCGTGCGCCCCTTCGTCAGCGCCTTGGCGGAGGCCATGGCCGATGCCTCGGGTGTCGAAGGCGCCCAGTCAGACGATTCCACGATGGGGGCGTATGTCGAGGGGCGCAAGATCGGGAGCGTGGGCATCCGCGTAGCCGGTGGCATCTCGATGCATGGCATCGCGCTCAACCGCGACGTGGACCTGACCTGGTACCAGGCGATCACCGCATGTGGTGCGCCAGAGGTCGTCGCGACCTCCATAGCCGTCGAGGGCGGCGACCCTGATCGCGCGCGGGTCGAGGGCGCGCTCGCGGCCGCGCTGGGGCGCCGCCTCGGCCGAGAGCTCCGTCAGGCCGAGCTCGATGCTGTCCTGCCGGCTGAAGCCCTCCGCATAGCGCGTGAATCCGTGGCGGTGGAGGGCTAGGAACCTCTCAACTCTCGCGTGGTGGGCTCCGATGCGAGGGCAACACGTAAACCGCGTGGTGCCCGCCAACGACTTCGTGAAACGGCTACCGGCCTTGCCGTTTCCGCCCGCTGGGTGCCCAGTACTGGAGGAATCCATGCCACGTCTGCGTTCTTCGCGGTCGCTCAGGGCCGGACTCGCCGTCGTTGCCGCCTCCGCGGCCGCACTCGGTGTGCCTGCTCTCGCGTCTGCCAAACCGGTTCCGTCGCCGGGACCGACGGTGCCGCCGACTCCCAGCTTCACGCCGACTCACACCTTCGAGACCCCGGTCATCAACGGGGACTTCAGCGAGTGGACCGACGCCGACGTCCTCGGCCCGGCCAGCATTTTCTCGGGGGACACCCCCGTCGCGAAGGCCGAGGTCTCGATGCGGTACGACTGCCGCGCCGGGCGCCTTAACCTGCGCGTCGAGGCCGACAGGGGCGTCACGCTCGCGAGCGATCGCGAGGCTCATGGCGGCGCTTTGGGCGTTGCGGAGTCGACCGACGAGACCACCTTCACGGGTGCGTCCGAGCAGGTCCGGTTCGCCTTCGCCCGCGACGGCGACAACGTGACCGGCTGGGAGATGTCGATTCCTCTCGCCGACGGCGACCGCTACGTGGGCATTGGCTTCACCACGACCGCCGACGGCATCGCAGAGTTCTCGGGCGCCCTCGAGATCTCCTGCCCGACGTTGACGGTCGAGAAGAGCGCCGACGGTTCCTATGACGAGCTCTATGACTGGCGCCTCGAGAAGCCGGCCGTTGATGCCCTGGACATGGAGCCTGACTCCGGCTTTGCCAACGTGCGTTACACGGTCACCGCGACCAGGCTCGGTCCCGAGGTGATCAACCGTCGAGTCTCGGGCTACATCACGGCGACGAACCCGAGCACGATCCCCGTGCCCGATGTCCTGCTGCGCGAGAAAGGCACGAACATCGGCGCGCTGTGCCGAATCGTCAGAGCCGAGAACAACGGCGCCCCCGTGCCGGTGAGAACGAAGGCGGCGCAGGTTGCCATCGGCACGCTCGCACCGGGTACCAGCGCCACCTCCTTCTACGAGTGCGTGTACACGCCCAAGAAGAAAGCGGCCCAATGGGGCGTCAACTACGGCCAGGTCAGCTGGCCGGGGCCCGGAAAGTACGGACGCAGTGCGACAAGCTCGGACAACTTCAGGTTCTCGCCCGCAAACGCGCTCCGGGACAACGTGACCCTGCTCGTGGGCTTCGAGAACCAGACGCCCCTGGCAACGGAGCTCGATGCGTCCAAGACCCTGAATTTCACGGGCAGGCTTCCGATCCCGGCCATCGGCTGCCAGTCCTACGTCAACACTGCCAGGTTGATCGACCCGGACGACGACGGCTGGCAGCAGGCCACCGCGGTCAGCACCGAAGTCTGCGCGGACGGCACAACGCGGGTGACACCGACGACGATCGCCGATCCAACCCCGAACGTGCCGATGAAGGCGGCGAGCCTGCGGGCCGCGATCAAGGGGCCGAGGCACCTTAAGCAGGGCCAACGCGCCCGCTACCGCGTGCGGATCGGCAATCGCGGCAAGCACAATGCGCGCCGAGTCGTCTCGCGAATCACCGTGCCTCGTGGCATGAAGATCGCTCGCGTGCTGCACGCCCCGCGCAACGCCGTTGTCCGCGGCCGTACGGTGCGGATGCGGTTCAACCGCATCAACATCCGACGGGCGAAGAACGTCGTCGTCGTCGTCAAGGTGCGCAATGGCGCCCCACTCGGCAACGCGCGGATCGTGGTTCGGGCCCAGGCCGCCAACCTGAAGGGCCAGAAGCCCGCCCGGGCCACCAAGCGCGTCCGGATCGCTCGCGGCCTCTAGGCGTCTGTGAGTCGTGGAGCCGCGAGCATCCGCTCGCGGCTCCCTCCGGCCTCTAGCCCATCGCGAGGTCGATGCCCGAGGCGCCGGGCGGAAAAGCGGCGCCGATCCGACGCACCGCGATCAGATCGGTGCCCCCGGTCAGCCGCCCCGCCTGACCGTAGGTCACTACGACGGTGTCGCCATTGTTGAGACTGCCGGCGGCGCGAGCGCTCCACAGCGCCTCGTCGAGCAGATCGACGATCTTGCCAGGGTGGGCGGGCAGGGTCGCGCTGACGACACCCCACTCGAGCGCGAGCTGGTTGGTGACAACCTCGTCTTCGGCCAGGGCGATGATCGGCCGGCCCGGGCGGTATTTCGCCGCGGCCCGCGCCGAGCCCCCGGTTGCGGTCGGGATTACCAGCGCCGCGGCGTCGATCTGCTCCGCCAGATAGGTCGCCGACTGCATCACCGCTTCCGCCTGATCGGCGGGCGCCGCCTTGATGTCGACGGCGAAGGGTCGGCCCGTCTGAGCCTCGCGCGCGATTTCGGCCATGACCTCGACCGCCTCCGCGGGGTAGCTACCGACTGCCGTCTCGCCGGACAGCATCACCACCGACGTGCCATCGAGGATGGCGTTCGTGATGTCGCTGGCCTCCGCGCGCGTCGGCTCGGGCGAGATCAACATGGATTCGAGCATCTGCGTCGCCGTGATCACCAACTTCCCGGCGGCGGTCGCCTCACTGATGATCTTCTTCTGAAGCAGCGGAACCTTCGCCGGGCCGGCCTCGACCCCGAGGTCACCTCGCGCGACCATGACGCCATCGGCGTGCTCGAGGATTTCCGCGAGGTTCTCGACCGCATCGACCTTCTCGATCTTGGCAATGATCCGCGCCCGGCTCTCACGAGCATCGAGTTCCTTGCGCAAGAGCATGACGTCGGCGGCGGTACGAACGAACGACTGTGCCACGAACTCGGCCCCGACATCCACAGCCACGTCCAGATCGACCAGGTCCTTCTCGGTGAGCGCCGGGCCGCCGGCCTCGGCGTGGGTCACGAAGACTCCCTTGGAGGGACGCAGCGTGCCGGCCCTCTCGCAGCGTGCCCGCACGATCCCGCCGGAGACCTCGGTCACGCTGAAGCGAGGTGTGCCGTCGCCGATGATGATCTCCGAGCGCCGTGGCGCGACGGCGAGGGCGAACTCCGGCCAGCGAACTCGGATGGCGCCGTTCTGGGGGATGTCCTGACCGGTGAACTCGACCTCTTGCGCGGCGGCGATCTCGCGGACCTCCACATCGGACGAGAGCCGGATCTTGGGGCCGGAGAGGTCGAAGAGCAGCGCGACGGGCCGCCCGGCGATGTCGGCCGCGTGCCGGACGTTGTCCGCAGACTCATGCCAGTACTCCGCGCGGCCGTGGCTCGCGTTGATCCTGATGCCGTCGGCACCCGACTGGATCAGCCGGAGCACAGATCGGGCATCTGCCGTCGCAGGGCCGACCGTGGCGAGCACCTTCGTGCGACGCGTCGCGGGCGCGCTCATGGCAGCAGGCCGTCCCAGCAGGCGATCACCTCTGCCACCAGACGGTCGTCACGCGTGTCGCCGTCGAGCTCGACGAGCAGGCGGGCGATGTGATCCGCGTCGGCCTCGAGCGGCTCGAGGTTGGGGTGAGCCGCTCGCAGTGCCTCCGCGAGAGCGAGCGGCTCTCGCATCGGCTAGGTCAGGTTTACCGCGGCGGCGGCGGCGAGGATGGCGATCATGGCTCCGTAGCCGATGTACCCAACGGCAAGAAGCAGCACGGCGAGCGCCCCGACCAGCACCGCGAGGATGATCCAGGCGACACGGGGCATGCCGTCGGCGCCAAGCGCCCAGCCCTGCTCGGGCGGAGCGACGGAACGGCGTCTGCGCGGGGCGGTTGCCACGGGTCCACGTTAGCGCAGTATGGCGGCGATGTTCGTTGCGAGCGTGTAGCCTCGCGTCGCTGACGTGTCGATAGGCCCAAAAGGGGGTCCACGGCCGTCGCAGTCGGTGAGAAAGCGCTGGATTTCAACGCTGGAGAGCACGGCGAGGCGAGGACGGGCCGCTCTCGGATCTCACCGGCGCGAA
>JAOTZF010000091.1 GCA_029861485.1 Thermoleophilia bacterium
TATCACCGCCTCGGCCGATCAGATGGCGGGCGCGCCCTGCATTCGTGGCCTTCGCATTCCGGTGGCCACCGTGGTCGGCATGGTCGCCGATGGCATGAGCGACACAGAGATCCTCGAGGCCCACCCGGATCTCGAGCCGGAGGACATTCGCGAGGCGCTCCGCTTTGCCGCTGAAGCCGTGCGCGAGCGAGAGCTTCCGCTCGCCGGTTGAGGTTCCTGATCGACTTCGACGCGCTCGCCCTTGGTGGCAAGAGCGCTTGTCGGCAAACCCGCAGGCACGCGAAACCAACCCGCAGGGCGGCATCGCGAACCCGCAGGCGGTCCTGGTGACCGCGCAGTAGCTCATCACCCACCCCTCGATGCGCGTTAGCGAGACTCTCTTCGGTCTCGCCACACATTCGATACTCGGCCGCTCCTAGGGTGGGCCCATGCCCGACGCAATCGAGATCGATCGGTGCCTGTCGGTCCCGGCAGCTGCCGAGTTTCTGGACGTGCATCCAAAGACGGTTCGCTCCCTCGTTGAGCGCGGAGAGCTCGCCGCCTACCGGGTCGGACGGGTGATCAAGATCCCACCGAGCGCGATCGACGCGCTTCGGGTCGAACCCAATGGGTCGATCGAGCCGGCACCCAGCCGGCGTCGCCCACGACCGGCGCGCGGGGAGTTCGCACGGCTCGCGCGAGAGCTTCCGTAGGGTTGCGACATGCCGATCTACCGGCAGCCCAACGGCCGCTACAAGGTCAGATGGCGTGAGGGCTCACGCCACCGGGCCAAGTCCTTCGATCGCCTTAAGGACGCGCGGACCTTCGAGGCCGCACAACGTCGCGAGGCCCAGCTCGGCGCCTTCGCTGCGAGCGAGCCATCCTCCATGCCGCTCGCCGATTGGCTGCGGGAGTGGTTTCGCACCGGAAGCTGGGCACGCTCGACACGCCTCGACCGCGGGGCGATCGTCGACAGGTGGATCAAGCCCTTCATCGGCCACGTGCCGCTGCGCGAGCTCGGGCGCGCACGCGTCATCGAGTACCGGGCTGAGGTCGTCGCTCAGGGCGCGACCCCGTACATGGCGAACAAGGCGGTGACTACGCTCTCTGCCGCCCTCGGCGCCGCCGCAGAGCGCGATCTGGTCCCGACCAACCCGTGTCTTGGCATCAAGCGCCTGCGCCACCAGGTCAGACCGATCGAGGCGCTCTCGGTCGAGCAGATCGAGGCCATCCGGGCCGAGGCTCAGAGCAATCGCGACGCCGCGCTCGTCTCCCTGATGGCCTACGGCGGACTGCGCCCGGAGGAGGCGTTTGGGCTTCAGTGGCGCGACGTCGGCGAATCGAGCCTGATGATCCGGCGCGTCTTCACTGCGGGCGAGCTTCGCGAGCAGACCAAGACCGCTCGTTGGCGCGGCGTGCCGATCCTCCAGCCGCTGGCGGCCGACCTTGCCGAGCTTCCGTCAGCGTCGCCCGAGGCATTCGTGGCGCCCGGCCACCGGGGGCAACCGCTGATGCTGCGCAATTGGCGCGAGCGCAACTGGAAAGCGATGTGCGAGGAGGCCGGCGTCACGGCAACCCCGTATCAGCTGCGCCACTCATGCGCGTCGGCATTGATCTACGAGGGGCGCCCGTTTCCCGAGGTTGCGGCGTTCATGGGACATGGCCTAGAGCTGCTGATGAGCCGCTACGCCCACGTCGTCGACGGAGCGCGCCAGCGCGAGCCGGTGAGCTACGCGGAGGCGGCCATGAGGGCGCGGACCGGCGAAGATGTTCCCCCAGTGTTCCCCGGGAGCGACTTCCGGCGAGAATCGGTGCGCCGGGAGTCGGGAATTCTGGCCTCTGTGCGGGCCTTTCTCTCGAAGCGGGCGACGGGACTCGAACCCGCGACATCCAGCTTGGGAAGCTGACGCTCTACCAACTGAGCTACACCCGCGCGGTCAGACGAAGGTAGCAAACACGGACTTCGCGGCTGGGAGCGCCCGGAGCAGCCCCGCGGGTGCAGGGGTCCTTGTCTACATGCGCTCCGGGGCGCTCACTCCGAGCAGACCGAGGCCGGTCCGGATCGTCCACGCCGTCGCGCGGGTCAGATTGACTCGGAACGACTGCACGTCCTGCGGCTCACCCGCGACCCGGCAGCGGTGGTAGAAGGCGTGGAAATCGCGCGCCAGATCGATGAGGTAGGCGGCAACACGGTGCGGTCCCCGCTTCTCCGCAGCCTCTGCCACCGCCTCGGGCCACCGGGCGAGGTTCATCAGGAGCGTCTTCTCCGCGGGGTCGAGCTCCGCCGGCGCCGGCGCGTCCACGGGTGGCTCTGACTCGAGCTGCCGCAGGATTCCGAGCGCCCGCGTATGGGCGTACTGCACGTAGTAGACCGGGTTCTCCTGGCTCTGCTCGCGCGCGAGATCGAGGTCGAGCTCGAGCGGTGTCTCGTGGCTTCGCTGCACGAGGAAGAACCGCGTTGCGTCGACGCCGATATCGGCGACGAGATCGCCCATCGTCACGAGGGTGCCCGCGCGCTTGCTCATCTTCTTCGCCTCGCCCTGCTCCACGAGGCTGACGAGCTGGATCAGCGAGACCTCAAGCTTCTCGCCGGACTGGCCGCCGGAGTCGAGGATGGCCCGGAGCCGAGGGATGTAGCCGTGGTGGTCGGCGCCCAGTACGTCGATCAGCCGATCATGCCCGCGTCGCGCCTTGTCGAGGTGGTAGGCGACATCGGACGCCAGGTAGGTCAGGTCGCCGTCGGCGCGGCGCAGCACACGGTCCTTCTCGTCGCCGTACTTGCTGCTCGCAAACCACAGCGCACCGCCGTCCTCGTACGTGTCACCCCGCTCCTGCAGCGCGGCAACCTCGCGAGCGACCCGACCGTTCTGGTGCAACGAGTCCTCGGAGAAGAACGCATCGAACTCCACGTGGACGCCGATCAGCTCCTCCCGGATCGCGTCGATCATCAGCTCGCCGCCCCGGCCGGAGAAGAAGGCGAGCGCGTCATCGCTGATGGGATCGAGCTCGTCGACCCACCGATCCCCCACCTCGTCGCACAGCGCCTCTGCGATGCCGCCGACGTAATCGCCGCGGTAGCCGTCCTCCGGAATCTCGGTCTGCACGCCGAACAGGGCGCCATACCTCGAGGCGATCGAGATGCCGAGCATCTCCATCTGGCGGCCGTGATCGTTGATGTAGTACTCGCGATCCACGACGTGGCCGCTGAAGGCCAGTAGCCGTGCAAGCGAGTCGGCGTAGGCCGCGTGACGGGCATGTCCGACATGCAGCGGTCCCGTGGGGTTCGCCGACACGTACTCCATGAGGATGCGCTCAGGCGCCGCGGCCCCTTCGGCGCCGAACTCGACGCTCTCGCCGAGGATCCCCCGCACGACGGCCGCAAACCAGGCCGGAGCCAGCCGAATGTTGATGAACCCCGGGCCGGCGACCTCGACGCTCTGCAGTTGGGGGCCGAGACTGGCGTCTGCCGCCAGGTCCGCTGCGATCGCCTCGGCGATCTCCCTGGGGGGATTCTTGGCCTGCTTGGCAAGGCCCATGGCGACCGGTGTCGCCAGATCGCCGTGCTCCGGCTGCGCGGGCGCGTTCAAAACGACCGCCGGGCGGGCGCCGGTCGTCCGCTCGGCCGCAGCGCCGATCGCGGTGCGCAGGGGTTCTAGGACGTCCAGTGGCACGCGCGGAGGATAGCCGCGCGATCAGCGTGCATAAGGGTGCCCGGCGGCAGTCGCCAGCGCCCGGTAGATCTGCTCGGCGAGCACGACGCGGGCCAGCTGGTGCGGCAGGGTGAGCGGCCCGAGCGACAGCGTCTCGTCGGCGTCGCTGACGAGCGCGCGGTCCAGGCCCAGGGGTCCACCGATGAGAAAGCTGACCGGCCGCCCTGTCTCGATCTGCCGCTGCAGCCAGCTGCCGAAGGCCGGGCTCGACTTCGGCACGCGTCCGGTGGGGTCGACCGCCACGATGCGCGCACCATCGACGAGCTTGGTCCGAAGCTGGTCGGCCTCGGTGCGCTGGGCGGTTGCATCCCCGGTGCTGGTGGGCGCGACGGACACCTCGTCGAGGCGGAAGCCGACATGCTTGGCGATGCGGCCCTCGTACTCCGCCGCCGCGGCGTCATGTGGTGCCCGCAGCCTGCCGACGGCAACGATCTGGATCTGGACCCTAGGAGCCACCGAGCTCCTTCTCGAACCGCTGTGCCAGGCCGACCCGCTGGCTGGAGGTGGGATGGGTACCGAACCAGAGCTGGATCAGCGCCGGCGGATCGACCGCCCCCCGGCGCCGCTCCCGGGTGCGCACGCGGAAGTCGATGGCCGCCTGAGGGTCGCCCGTCAGCTGTAGAGCGATCCAGTCCGCTTCGGCCTCATAGGCCCGGCTCACGGTGTTCGATAGCGGCGCGCTGATGGCCGTGAGGGTCGTGATCACCGCCAGGGCCACCGCCGTCCGGGTGAGGCTGGCCTCGGCCCGAGCCCTGCCGTGCTCGTCACGCGCGAAACCGGCCATCGCGCCGGTCGCGCCGAACACCAGCAGGGCCAAGGGCACGGCCAGCGCTGCGATCCAGGCGACGCCCTTGACGAGATGCCCCTCCTTCGCGTGCGCCAGCTCGTGAGCGACCACCCAGCGCAGCTCGGCCGGAGGCGCACCCTGCATGAGCGTGTCGGACAGCACGACGCGCTGGGTCGCTCCGAGGCCCTCGACTCGGGCGTTGAACGCCCGGGTCCGCCGACTTGCATCAGTGACGACGATCTCGTCCACCTCCACTCCGGCGCGATCGGCCAGCTCGCGGATGTCGCGCTCCAGCGCAGGGTTGTCCAGGGGCCTCGTCTGCTCGAAGCGGGGTGAGATCAGCACCGGAGACAGCAGGGTGAGACCGACCGCGAGTAGGGTCACCAGGGCACCGAGCGCCAACCACCAGCTGCGGCGCAGGTAGTGCACCGATGCAGCCACCACCGCGACGGCGATCGCGAGGATGACCATCTGGATTGCCGCGCCCTCGAGGCGATCGATCAGCCAGGAATCGAGGGGCTGGCGCCCGACCCCATGGTCCCGAATCCAGGCGTAGCGCGCCGCGGCGAGCGGCAGCGCCACGAGAGCGGTCAGCCCGGCGAGCGCGGCGCCAAGCAGCGCGCCCGCCAGCGCCACTCGCCCGCGCGCCAACTGCAGGACGCGATCGCGCCATCGCGTTGCAGTTGCCGCGACCGCGATGGCCACGACCGGCGCGAGCGGCACGCCGATCCAGGCCATGATCTCGAGGCCGCGCCGGTAGCCCCGATCATCGGAAAGCTGCTGCGGATCGAACACCCCGCTCAGGGCGCCGTCGCTCAGGGAGGGCACGCCCGACGGCCAGATCTGCCATCGCAGCAGTGCGCCAACCGCGATCGTGAGCGCCAATCCTACGGCGATCAGGATGAGGCCGCGATTCCTGTCGCCACCGGAACGCAACAGTTGCACGTGGCTATCGTAGGTGGGCCACCCGACCAACGCCGACGCCCGGAGTTCACGACGCCCGCGGTCGCCATCCTCAGTGACATTCACGCGAACCGACAGGCCCTCGACGCGGTCCTGCGAAGCATGCGAGGCGCCCGGGTGACCGAATGGTGGTGCGTTGGCGACTTGGTGGACTACGGCGCGGATCCGGTCTACTGCGCGAGGGCGTGCCTTTCTGGCGCGAGTCGCTGCCTGGCGGGCAATCACGATCTCGCGGCCACCGGCCGGATCGACTTCTCGGCGTTCTCGGAGTGGGTCCACGCGGCCGCGTCCTGGACCGGCGAGGTCCTCGGTCCGGGCCTGCGCGCCGAGATCGCCGCTCTGCCGCCCGCGGAGCCGGATCACAAGGTTCCGATGTTCCACGCCAGCCCCCGAGACCCCGTATGGGAGTACGTGGTCAGTGACGAGGTCGCCCGAGCGAGCCTGAACCTCGTCGACGCCAGGCTCACCCTCGTCGGTCATTCGCACATCCCCGCGGCCTGGCACCTCGCACCCGACGGCACGCTGAGCGGCGGCTTCGTCTCGGGCGAGGCAACCGTCGAGTTGACCGAGGGCAAGTGGATCGTCAACCCGGGGTCCGTCGGTCAGCCGCGCGACGGCGACGCCCGCGCAGCCTGGGCCATCCTGGACCTCGAGGGCGGCGAGTTGCGCTTTCGCCGCACCCCTTATGACGTCGCGGGTGCCCAGAACGCGATCCTGGCCGCGGGCCTACCGACGTCGCTGGCGGACCGGCTGAGCTACGGTCGGTGAAGGCCTACCTCGACTACGCGGCGGCCTCCCCCATGTCCGATCGGGTGCGGTCGGAGCTTCTTGCCGCGCTCGAGCACGTCGGCAGCGCCGGCAGCGTGCATGACGCCGGCCGCGCTCCGGCCGAGCTGCTGGAGCGCTCTCGCGCCCGCGTGGCGGACCTCATCGGGGCCCGGCCGGAGGAGATCATCTTTACGAGCGGGGCGACCGAAGCCCGCAACCTTGCCACCAAGGGACTGTCGCGGGCCAACCGAGGGCTCGGATCCGACGTCGTGATCAGCGCCGTGGAGCACCCCGCGACGCTGGCAGCGGCCCGAACGGCGACGGCCGAGCGCGGTGTGCTGACCCAGGTGCAGGTGGATGCCGATGGCCGACTCGATCCGGCCGGGCTGGGCGCGGCGATCACATCCGAGACGGCTCTCGTGTGCTTGGTGCACGGGCAGCCCGACATCGGCACCGTCCAGGACGTCGCCCGCCTGGTGGCGACGGCGCGATCCGGCCGGCCTGAGGTCCGGGTGCACGTCGACGCCGGCGATACCGCGGGGCGGGTTGCGATCGACGTCGGCGCCATGGACTGCGACGCGCTGACGATCGGCGCATGGCCACTTGGCGCCCCACCGTGGGTGGGCGCGCTCTACGTGCGCGAGGGCGCCCGCATCACCCCGCTGATCGAGGGCGGTGTCCAGGAACACGGTAAGCGCTCGGGCGCCGAGGCGGTTCCGGCGATCGCTGCTCTCGGAGCTGCCGCGGAGCTCGCCGCCGCGCACCTGGACTCGCGGGCCGCCCGGCTCAGCGCGCTCGGCGAGCGCCTCGTCGACGGACTGCTCGGCGTAGAGGGCGTGCGGCTGAACGGCCC
>JAOTZF010000093.1 GCA_029861485.1 Thermoleophilia bacterium
TCGCCGACGACGGGCTGCTGAAGGTGACCGACTTCGGAATCGCCCGGGTCGGTGGTCGCTCGGATCTGACGGAGACGGGCTCGGTAATCGGCACCGCCCAGTACCTCTCGCCGGAGCAGGCCCGCGGCGACGACCTCACCTCCGCCAGCGACTGTTATTCGGCCGGAATCGTGCTGTACGAGCTACTGACCGGGCGTGTGCCCTTTGACGGCGAGCAGCCAATCGCCGTCGCGATGAAGCAGATCAACGAGCGGCCGACGCCGCCGAAGGTCTACCAGCCACAGCTGCCCGACGAGCTCAACGCCATCGTGATGAAGGCCCTCGCCAAACGCCCATCCGAGCGCTACCACACAGCCGAGGAGTTCGCGGAGGCCCTCCGCGCGGCGCGCGCGCGCTACGGCGCGGTGTCGACCGCGGTGGTCGGCACCGCGGTCGGAGCGGCGGCTGAGACGGGAACGCGTGTGGTGCAGCGCCCCGAGCCGACCGGACCGACCCAAATGACACCCCGGCGCCCGCCGCGAACTCCTTCACGCCAGCGCCTGGAGCCGAAGCGCTCACGCCGATGGTGGATCGTCGCGCTCGCGGTGCTCCTGCTCGCCCCCCTGATGGCCGGCCTGTTCCTGGTCGGCGGCGATGATGACGCCATCACGATCCCGGACGTCGCCGGCCTCAGCGCCGAGGACGCAGAGCAGAAGTTGCGTGCCACGGGGCTGGAGAACATCGTCACCCGCGAGGTCGCCGATGTCAGCCGCGAGGTCGCCGATGACACCGTGGAGCCCGGAAGGGTCATTGGCACCAGTCCCCCGGCGACCCAAAAAGTCACGGCGGACACGCGGATCATCATCCGAACCAGGCCCGACGCCGCGCCACTGCGATGGTATGAGGATGCCGCGAAGTGGGCCTGGGAGCAGGTGAGTTGAAGGTCGCTGAAGCCTCGCGGCACCCGAAGTCAAGGCGATCCCATGCCGACCAAGAGGGCGGAGAAAGCCGACGCTCGACCGACTGAACGAGACTGGTGAGCGGTCAGGGCGACGGAGACCCCTGCAATAGAGGCGACGGCGGGACTCGAACCCGCGCCTGGTCGAGCACTTCAAGCTGCAGCGCCATGAGAGCAGGATCTCAATCGGCGACAGCGGCGAACGCCTCGGAGACCGGTGTCTCCCCGGAGACCACGCCGACCACACGGCCGACAGCCGACGGATCGTCGAGTGCAGCCACGATCACCGCAGCCACGTCCTCGCGAGGAATGCGGTCACGCTCCACCGCCTCGCCGAGCAGAACTCGTCCGGTAGCCGCTTCGTTGGTCAGCTCGCCCGGACGCACGACGGTCCAGGCAAGCGAGCTCGCCATCAGATCTGCATCTGCGCGGGCCTTTGCCCGCAAGTAGACCGCGTGCACGTCGTCGCCGTCGGGCGGGTGGGCTGCTCGGATCGCACTGATCATCACGAAGCGCCGCACGCCCACCTCTTCGGCGGCCCGCCGAAGCTTGACCGCCGCCTGGTAGTCGACCGTCTCCTTGCGCGCCGCCCCACTACCGGTCCCCGCTCCCGCGGCGAACACCACCGCGTCCGCGTCCTCGATCGCCTCGCTCAGCTCCGCCTCCGATGCGGCCTCGAGGTCAAGCGCTATTGGGCGAGCACCGACCGCGAGGACGTGTTCCTGATGATCCCGCGCACGTTGTCACCCCGCTCGGAGAGCAGGCGGCTCACGTGCAGTGCGATCTGCCCGTGCCGGCGATGACCACGTCCACGCCATCCTCCGAGTCGACCCCCGTTGCGCACGCCCGCCCGTCACGCACATGACGAGGATCGTGCCGTAGGGCGAGAACATATCGCTCACGTTCAGGACTAACTCAGGGTCCGACTCCAGAGCAGCCGGGTGGCCTCCCCTGCATCGACGGACTTCTTCGTGTGGCCCGCGGGGAGAGACGACCGGAAAGCTCCTCGCCACCTCGCGGTAACAATGACGATGACCCCTGCAGCGTCCCGCCTGGATACCCGAGTGGATACCCGAGTTGCTGCCGGACTACTACCGGCGGGCGCATCAGAGGCCGTAGTGCAGCCCATAGAGGCGACGGCGGGACTCGAACCCGCGAATAACGGTTTTGCGTCACGGCCTTCCCCGACCTGCTTTGGCCTCGCAGAGCCTTCGCATCGCCCCGCTTTCCGCGGCGGCCCAGCGCCGAGATCTGTTCCCTGGCTCTTCCTGGGTGTTCCGCTGCATTTCTACTCGATTACTACAGCCGCTGGTTCGACCAACGCATCGCGGGGCCCGCTTCAGAGAAGGGGGACCCGCGGCCCGCCGGTCCGCCGGAGGGCCGCGTCTCACCCGGCTGACGTTACGTCGTAGGCCCGGACACCGGGGTCATCGATTCCGCGATGTCGCGAAGCGCCTGCCTCGGGAAGGGTCCGACGAGCGTGTAGATCAAGCGCCCTTCGCGCCAGTAGAGGTGGGGAGGGATCTCATGCGAGATGGCGTAGGTGGCAGGGAACCCCCGCACGGTGGTCTTGGCTTCGGAGAGCGGTCGGCACTCGCGCCCCAGCGGTGAGCCGTGCCAGTCGCCTGGAGCTGCCCGTCGGATCGTCAGGTCGATGCGCTCCACGCCACGGGCGTAGACGGCGGCGAACAGCTTAGGGCGGGGCGGGATGGTGCCCTCCGCGCCGAGCGTTCTCCCTCGAGGGGCCCACCCCGAAACCTTGCGCCGGAAGCCGTCGGGCAGATCTCGTGGCAGCGACGGCGTGTACCCGAGCCGAGCCGCCGCCGCGCGCGGAGACGTTCGCCGAAAGCCGTCGTTGTCGATCCTCGGCCTGCCGACACCGCCACCAAGCCTGAAGGCACCTCGCGGCTGAGCGCGATTGATGTTGGCGTAGCGATACCGCGTCACCTCCTGGCGCTGCCCACGGAGCTTGGTTGTGATTCGGAGCGGAAGCAGCGTTCGAGGCTGGAGGTCGAAGATCCGCACACCGGATGGATCTCCGCTGCACGCGTTTGGCGCGATCGGGACCCTGGCGCGCAGGCTTGGGGCTCCGCCGACCCGAGCCTTCGTGAAAACCGGCTTGCCGTCACGATGGCGCGCCCAGAGTGAGGCGAGCCCGTCGACGAACATGGGCTCGTAGATGCTGCCGCCGTCGGGGGCCGCCACGTAGCGACGCCGTATGAGCGACGCGCGCTCGCCGGGAGTGAAAAAGCCTTCCGTGGCCCCCGAGACCACGCTTCGTGCTCCGGCGGCGTGCGTTCCAACGACCTTCGTGCCGATGCGGTCGTGGCCGCTCCACCACACGACGTTGACCTCGCCCGGGCCGAGGACGACCGCGCGAAAGGACGAGACCTGCCGCTCGGGAATGGGGGCCGGCTCTGCGGCGTGCGCAGCGCCAAGAGGCACGGCGGCGATGACCGCGCCCGCGACGAGGGTAAGGGCACGTTTCATGGGGCCTCCCTGGGGGGCATGGGGACTTGGCCGAAGCTATCTCCAACGCCCGGGCGCACGCTACGCGACTTTGGTAGGGGCTGCGAGCACTCTCTACCGCTCGCGTGGACGCACCAGGTGACGGCAGCCGTCCGACGCTGCTGCGGGGTCGGCGCGGCCCCGCCGCCGGCGTGGATCAGATCAGGCAAACGTCGCGTCTCTTCGGCTTCTGATGAACTGCCGGAAAACAGAGGAGAGGCGACGGCGGGACTCGAACCCGCGAATAACGGTTTTGCAGACCGCCGCGTTAGCCAGCTTCGCCACGTCGCCTTGGTGCCAGGAGGAGGCTACCGGGGTGGGAGGAGCGGATGAAGGGACTCGAACCCTCGACCTTCTGCATGGCAAGCAGACGCTCTAGCCAACTGAGCTACATCCGCAGGGTGATCGAGGAGGATAACGACCTCCGGCGATCCGCTCAACGCGGCGGGCTCCACGGGTCGGTGTCGGTCTCCGCAAAGTGGACCCCGACGTCTGGCTGCAGCTTCGCGGCGAGTTTCTCACTCCAGCGCCGCATCGCGCGGGACTCTACCGTCGCGTGGCCGAGTCCGACCAGCGACATCTGACCGGCCCGATCGGCGTCGTGGTACTTGAGGTCGCAGGTCACGTAGACGTCCGCGCCGAGCTCTCGCACCGCGTCGATGAGGCCCGCGCCGGAGCCCGTGCAGCAGGCAACCGTCTCGACGCTATCGGCGGGATCGCCGGTGCGGGTGACCTCGCCCTCGCCGTAGATCTCCCGGATCTTGGCGAGCAGGTCACCGAGTCGGATTCGAGGCCTCTTTCCGATTCGGCCCAGACCGAGATCGGGCTGGTCGGGATTCGGGGCGATCGGGGCGGTGCCGAAGACCCCGAGGGCGGCCGCCATAAGCTCGTTCAGCCCTCCCGCCGCGGAGTCGAGGTTCGTGTGAGCGGCGACGACGGCTATCTCGCACTCGGCCGCTTGCAGGATCAACTCCGCCGGGCCGGCGCTGTCGGTGACCGATGTGAGCGTCGGGAAGATCGGCGGGTGGTGCACGACGATCGCCTGGCAGCCGCGCGCGGCCGCCTCATCGAGGACTTCGCCGCGAAGATCGAGCGCGACGAGAACGGCATTCACGGGGCGGTCGCGGCGCCCGACCTGCAGGCCGACGTTGTCCCATTCCTCGGCCAGCACAAAGGGCGCCAGCTCATCGATCGCGGTCTCGAGGCCTCCCACCGTCATGGCGGGAATCCTACGGCGCTGCTCTACGGACGCTCCGACTCGCCATGCAGGCGACCCTTCAGCCGCAGGATGGCCTTGGTGTGGAGCTGGCTGATGCGGCTCTCGGTCACCCCGAGGACGTCACCGATCTCGCGCAGCGTCAGCCCGTCGTAGTAGTAGAGCGCGACCACGATCTTCTCGCGCTCCGGCAGAGAGGCGATGGCATCCGCGAGGCCCTCGCGAAGCTCGGTGACGTCGAGCAGATTGGCCGGATCGCCGGCGCTGCGGTCGCCCAGGGTGTCAATGAGCGAGAGCGTCTCCGAACCGGCGGCGGTCACCGTCCACATCTCGTCAAGGGCGACGATGGACGAGTTGGAGATCTGGTTGATTGTGTCGTGGAACTCGTTGAGGCCGATATCGAGCGCCTTGGCGAGCTCTTCGTCAGTCGGTACGCGGCGAAGCTTGTGCTCGAGCTCCGAGGCCTTGCGCTCGATCTCCCGGGCACGAGCTCGCACCGAGCGGGGCACCCAGTCCAGGCTGCGCAGCTCGTCGATAATCGCGCCCTTGATTCGGGACACTGCGTAAGTCTCGAACTTGACGGCGCGATCCGGGTCGTACCGCTCGACCGCTCCGATCAGTCCGATCAGTCCGTACGAGATCAGGTCAGACTCGTCGACGTGCGCGGGAAGGGCAGAGCTCATCCGCCCGGCCACGTACTTCACCAGCGGCGCGTAGTTCACGATCAGCCGATCGCGCGCGTCGTTGTCGTCGAGTTCCTTGAGGCGGCGCCACAGCTCGCGCAACTGCCTTTCGCCTTCGGCAGCTGGAAGCGCGGTTACGTTCGGCGCCGCGGACGTGGAGCGGGATTCGTCCGCAGACATGAATGCCAATCCTAGGAACGAGCGGCCCCCAAACCAAAGTTGCCCACGCCGGTTCTATTTAAAACGCAGGAGAATCACGGCGTCTATTGCCGCAGCTACCGACAGTGCAGCGCCAAGACCTGCGGATTGGAGCAGCGAGGCATCCCCCTGTGACACAACGACAGAAACGACCAAAATCCCCGCGAACCAGATGAGCGCCCGGGGCAGTCGCCCGATGTAGATGTGGCCGAGCCCCGCCACGAGCAGGCTGAGCACGATCGTGATGGCGACAGCGCGCCGCCCGGTCGGCGCGGGACGGTTGAGGCTCATGCGCTGACGCTGTGGTCCTGGCGAGCGAAGGCCGCCGGGCCATCGTAGTGGCGAGCGATGCCCTCTTGCACCGCCTGCTCGTCGTGCTCCGGATAGCAGTGGGTAACGAGCAGCCGCCCCGGCTTCGCGGCGGCCGCGATCCTGCCGACCTCCTCAGCGTTGAGGTGCCCGACCCCGTCGACCATCGGCTGGGTGCCGAAGCTGCACTCCAGAACGAGCACGTCGACGCCGTCGCCAAACTCGACAATCGCGTCGTTGGGCCCGCAGTCCGCCCCAAAGCAGATAGACGAGCCTTGCCAGTCCAGCCTCAGGGCGAAGGTCGGCGGACCGTGCGGTACCTCGCGCCAGCTCAAGATCAGACCCTCCCCCAGGTTCTGGCGGCCCGCCGGTCGATCCATCGGACGGAAGTCGAAGGCATCGTCCCATCCGATCTCGCCGGCGAAATCGATCACGAGCTGTCGCAGGGCGGCCGGGCCGAACACCGGGATGGTCTTCCCCACTCCCGGCCCCCAAACCATGTAGACCCGCAGCGCGAACAGGTCGACGCAGTGGTCCGGGTGAACATGGCTGATCGCAATCAGGTCGACGTCGGCCGGATCGAGATGGCTCTGCAGCCGATTCATCGCTCCGGAGCCGAAGTCGAGCACAACCGTCCGCTCGCCGGCACGCACCAAGAAGCAGGTCTGCGCGATTCCGTGGGCCGAGTATGAGGTGCCGACCCCGACCGGCGTCAGCTCCAGCCGAGACGTGCCGCCACGTGCCGCCGTCGCTGACATCGACGCATGCTATACCGCCTTCATCGCTTCCCGACTGCTGCAGATCACGCTGCTCGCCCTCGCCGCGATTGCCCTCCTGGCGGGCTGTGGCGGAGACGGCGAGTCCGGTGGTGACCAGACCGAGGGCCTCACGCCCGACGAGCTGCTGGAGCAGGCGGCGAACGCGTTCTCCGAGCAGTCGGCCTACCGGCTGGCCTTCGAGACGGAGGTGGACGCCGGGGCGGGCCCGAGCGCGCTCCCTCCCTCGAGCCCTTTCGGCCTGCTCGCAGGCCTGGGCATGGTGTCGGGGGAGGGACCGGTCCAGCCCCCTGACGCGTCACTTGACGTCGCGGCCGACTTCGGCCCCTTCTCGGCGCAGGCGAACCTCACGTGGGTCGATAGCCGACTCT
>JAOTZF010000092.1 GCA_029861485.1 Thermoleophilia bacterium
CTACGGCGAAGAAACCGCCAGCGGTCTGAGGTGCCCCGCGTCGCGCTGGCCGGCTACACGAACGCGGGAAAGTCGAGCCTGATGAACGCCCTTACCCATGCCGGGGTATCGGCGAACGACGCCCTGTTCGAGACCCTCGATTCCACGACCCGCACCATCGAGCACGAAGGCTGGCGGGTGTTGCTGAGCGACACGGTCGGATTCATCCGCCACCTCCCCCACCAGCTGGTCGAGGCCTTCGCATCGACTCTCGACGAAGTCAAAGAGGCCGACCTGCTGCTTCACGTCGTGGACGCCTCAGAGCCGGAGCATCGACGCGAGGCCCAGATAACCGCCGCGGAGAGCGTGCTCAAGGAGATCGGAGCCGATGAGATCCCGCGGGCGCTCGTGTTGAACAAGATCGACCTCATCGATGCGGACGGGCGCGCCGCACTCGCCCACCGTGCGTCGGAGGGGCTTCAGGTGTCGGCGGCCTCCGGGGAGGGCATCGAGCTGCTGCGCGAGCGCCTGGCCGAGCTCGCCAAAGAGCGCATGGTCGATGTGCAACTGATCATCCCCTACCACCGGGGCGACCTGATCGCGGCCGTGCATGCCGACGGCCACGAGGTCGTTCAAGAGACCAACGCGACCGGAATGCACCTTCGTGCCATGCTGCCCGTCGCGTCCGCGGGGCGCATCAAGGCCGCCCTGGCCGAGGACCAGGCCCCCAGCTAGACGACGAGGACCGGCGTACCGACGTCGACCTGGTCGAACATCCACTCGGCGTCGGTGATGTTCATCCGGATGCACCCGTGCGAGGCGCGGCTGCCAAGCGAGCCGGACGAGGGTGTGCCGTGGATACCGATGAAGGTGGCATTCAGGCCCATCCAGCGCGTGCCAAGCGGGTTGCCCGGACCGGGCGGAACGGGGTTGCTGCCGGCCGCCCACGGCGACGCCGGCGGATACCACCAGGGATTGCGCTGCTTGGTGACGATGCTCCACCGCCCGGAAGGCGTGCTGAAGCCAATTTGGCCGACGGCGATCGGGAACGTGCGCACTCTGCCCGCCTTGAAGAACTGCAGCTTGAACGTGTTGCGGTTGACCAGGACGCCGGTACCGGCGCTGGTCACCGCCGGCTTGAGCCGCTTGGTCGGCAGCATCGCGACCGCCCTCGGCCCTTTTCGCGCCAGGATGAGGCGCTGGATCTTCGCCCCGGCCTTCGTGATGTTGAGGGCTTTGCCGAAGCGCGCCTTCGTGCGCCTGAAGCCCTTGGTAGTGATCGTCAGTGACGCGTCACGGGGTGCGATGACACCGCGGCGAGCCTTGCCGGTGAGGAAGGCGCGCAGCTTCTTCTTGTTCACCCGCTGGCGCAGGCGAACGTTCACGCCGCCCTCGGGCACAGCGCGCCTGGCACCGAACAGCAGCGCCGCTTGCACCGCGTAGTCGACGTCGGCCGTGTAGCCGAGCCGTACCGGGTAGACCGGAAAGCGCAGACGGTTGAAGCGGGCGACGAAGCGCTGGCGGCGGGGTGCCACGCGCTGCTTGAGCACGGCGGCCTTGGCCTCGGCGGCGGTCATGCCCTCGACGGCGAGTCCGTCGATCTTCACTCCGGGCGCGATGGTCTGCGTGGCCGGCTCCGCGGCCGCGATCGTCGTGAGAGCGAGCGAAGCGACGAAGGCCGTCAGGCCCGCGAGTGACTCTCTAGCGACCAAGCTCACGCGGCGGAGCCTATAGACGCTCTTCGATTGCGGCCAGCAGGGCCTCGAGAGAGCTCACGTCGCTGACCAGGAAGAAATCCCCGACGCTGCGCCCGTCGGGCCGCGCCGCCTCCAGCGCCAGCACGACGTCGTGCGCCTCGACCGCCCCTGAGAGCAGGGCCGCCACGCTGTGGCTGACGGGCCCGGGAAGCCATTCGGGCTCGATGCGCAGATCCACGGCCCGGCCGAGCGCCAGCGCGAAGGCCGCCAGCGCGATGCCGGCGAGGTCGGCCAAGCGGCGTGCGGCCCACACCGCGTCCGCCGCGCCGAGCGCGGGAAGGTTCGCGCCGGTCCAGCGGACCATCTCCGCCGACTGAGCCACCAGAAGGTCGCCTTTGAGGTCGCCGATGACCGCGCGATGGGCCACGACGGGAAACGCACCGCTCAATTGGGGTAGCGAGGTGGCGTCGTCCGCTTCGAGAGTGCGCGCCGAGAGAGGTGCGGCGGGCACGGGGGTGCGGACCATCTGCGCCATCACCGATGCAGCGCTCGCGGCGGCGACCCCGCCGATGCGCTCGACAGCGGCACGGAGGTCGTCCCTCAGCGGCAGCGGCTCGTGCGGGGTCCCGCTCCGCTCCCCGTGAGACAGTGATATCCGCTTGGTGCTCTTCATCGATGAAACCCAGGGCTTCCGCACGCGTCTGACGGCTGGGCTGCGCACTCCCCCGAAAGTTGAGTTTTTCGCTGAACTGCGCGTAGTTGCCGTGCCCCTTGGGGGCCCGTACGGTCACGTACAAGCCTCATCGGCCTGCGTTTCGCCCGCTTTAGCGGCAGAAGGACAGACTTCGCGTGGAGACTTCGATCGATGACCCGTATGCCCCGGCGCGAATCGCGCGCGCGCTGGGCGCCGCAATCGGGAATCGGCCGGTCGTATTCGCCTGCATCGGCACCGACCGGTCCACCGGAGACGCCTTCGGGCCGCTCGTCGGAGACCGGCTGCGCGCGATCGGCGCCGACGTGATCGGTACGCTCGAGGAGCCTCTGCACGCGCTCAACTTGACCCACCGGCTCCGGCAGGTCGGCGCCCGCACTCCCAACCCGCTCGTCGTCGCGGTCGACGCGGCGCTGGGCCCCAAGGAGCGCGTCGGCACGATCTGCATCCATGCCGGCGGCATCAACCCCGGGCGCGCGATCGGTAAGCGCCTCGACTCGGTCGGGGAGGTTTCGATCACCGCCACGGTCAACGTCGCCACCGGCGGCGACCGCGAGCGCACCCTGCAGAGCACGCGGCTGTTCTTCGTGGCGCGCGTCGCTCAGATCGTGGCCACCGGCTGCGACTACGCACTGGAGGATCGACGCGGCTCCCAGCGCGTCAAGGCCGCCTGAGGCACTCGCGCGAAAGGGATCCGTCTCGGTGCGCCCGCGTGTAGTGGTGGACGCATGTCCGCTACCCCGAGACGCCCATGCTTGCTCTGAGCCGTGTCGGGCTCGCAGCCCTGGTCGTGGTTGCGCTATGGGCGATCCTGATCCTGTCGCGCCCGGGTGTGACGTTCCATCTCGCACCGATCTTCGCCGCGGCGGCGCCGGTGCTCCTCACCCGGTACGAGCGTCAGCTGAAGCAGTCGACTGCGCTCTACGCCGGAGTGGTCGGCCTGGTAATCGCTCTGGTGGCGACCTTCGCCTTCAGCGTGGCGGGCCGCTTGGACGGACCCTCTCTGCTGCTGACCGGAGGGGCCACTCTGGAGTCGATCGTCTTCGCTGTGGTCGGGGCGATCGCCGGCGTCCTGATCGCGTGGCCGTGGCCACGCGAGCTTGGCTCGGCGCCCGGCGAGCAGTAGACCGGGCAAAGGCGCGTGGAGCGGACGCTAGTCTTGTTGGTAGCGTCGCGCGCCCGCGTTCCTAGCGAGCCGCGAAGCTGCCATGAGAACCAGCCGACGCTACCTCAAGACCATCGGCAAAGAGCCGGCCGAGATCGCCCAGATTCGTCATGACGTCCGGGCGATCGCAGCGACGAGCGGATTCGCCGATCGCGCCGGTGATGTCGCGCTCGCCCTCGACGAGCTGGTCGCCAACGCCCAGGAGCACGGCAGCCCGCCGATCGACGTCGAGGCGTGGAGCGACGGACGCCTGATCATCGAGGTGTTCGATCGCGGGGCCGGCTTTGATCGGCCGGAGATTTGGCGCAGCCATCCCCCAGAGCCGTCGGGAAGCCGGGGGCGAGGACTCTGGATCGTGCGTCAGCTCGCCGATCGGGTGGAGATCACCGGCAGCGCCACGGGTACTCGGGTACGGGTTGAGTTCACGGTCGACCCCGGCATCGGGGCCTAGCGCTGCTCAGTCGTCGGTGGCGTCCTCAGCGACCTGAATGGTGGCCTCCTCGCCCTGAGCCTTGATCTCGACGTAGACCTCTTTGCGGAAGACCGGCACGTCGCGAGGGGCCTCGATTCCGAGGCGGACCTTCTCGCCGAGCACCGACAAGACCGAGATCTCGATGTCCTCGCCGATCATGATGCTTTGGTTGGCCTTACGGGTGAGCACCAACATCGGACCTTGCCTCCCTGCGGTCACTCGGAACGGTTTCAACGTAGCCGTGCCCCGCTAGTATGTCGAGTCGGCACTTGATCAGTTACGTCCCAATGAGGGGGCTGGATGCTATACGGACGGCGCCTCGATGATGCGCTCGAGCATGTAGACGGTTCGCGCTACGCGCTGGTACACGCGGTCGCGAAGCGCGCTCGACAGATCACGCTGTGGCTCACGGCGGACCCTGCGGAATTGCGGGCAGAATCTGCACCGCCACCCGCTCCGGGTGAGCTGATTTCGCGCGACCCCGTGGCACTCGCGGAGGCAGAGATCCTGCAGGGCGAGGTCGGCGTGCGCTGGGACCCGGAGGGTCTCGAGGAACCGGAGGCCGAGCAGATCGTCGAGCCCGATCCGCTGCTCATCGAGGGGATCGCCGAAGATGAGGAAGACGCCGATGCGGTCGTGGATCTCGAGTCGAGCATGACCCCCGCCCTGGCCCAGGCGCTCGACGGCGAGGGGTCGGACGAGTCGGACGGCGACTCCGAGCCGGAGGTGGCCGACGCCGAGAAGCTCGACGAGGCCGATGCGGTGATCGACGATGAGATCGTCGAGAGCCTCGACGCGGTCGACGGCGATGACGGCGAGCCTGAGGAGTAGTCGGCGGCCGTCCTCCCGCGCTCTGTCGCGCCCTGGCGGCTGCAGACCCTTCGGCTGGCTGCGTCCTCGCTCGTCGCAACGGCGCCGACGGTTTTCACGTGTTTGCGGCGGGTGATTTCCTCGTAGAACATACGTTCGCTAAGGTGCCTCGGCGTTGGCGGACCCCGAGGAGATACTCACCTTCTGCCGCTTGAACATGAGCGAGCAGGATGCCGAGCGCCTGGTGGGCTGGATCGCCTGGCGCACCGGCCGCCCTCAGGCGTTGGCGGGCTCCGGCGAGCCGATCGAGCGATTGCAGCGCGCGGTCGAGGAGTGGATCGACGCCGACCAGCGCACGGCCTTGCTGGCCTGGCTGAAGACGCGCGAGAAGAACGACCAGCCGCTCTACCCTCGGTGATTTTGGGGTTGGTCGTTATCGGCGGGTAATGGATTGACCCGAACCCGTCGATTCTGCGTGCCGTCCTGTTGGGCAGGGCGTACCGTCGGATCAGGAGCAACCCGGCACAGTCGCCGTCGAGGGGCCTCTCATGAAACGCGCACGTGCCATGACTCTTTCCGCAGTCGCCGCCACCGTCGGAGCGAGCGCAGCCCTCATCGCGAGCCTGCCATCGGGCAACCCGGCCCAGGCGGCTACCGCTCATGCCACCGCCGCGGAGGGCAAGGCGGTCTTCGTCCGTAGCTGCCAGGGCTGTCACCCGAGCGGTGGGGCAACCGCTGGGGTCGGCCCCAAGCTGACGGCACGAGGGCTCACCAAAGCGCGAATCGAGAATCAGGTTCGCAACGGCGGCGGCGCAATGCCCGCCGGCCTGGTTACCGGCACCGACCTGGACGCCGTCGTGACCTACGTGGTCTCCATCCAGCGCACCGCGCCCAAGGTGCGAGTGCTCCGCCCGAGCTCGAAGATGAAGAAGGCGCTCAACAACGCGGTGCGCCGCAAGCTCAAGGCGAAGAAGATCAGCCGCAAGGGACTTCGCGGTCCGCTGAAGGGCACGCGCAGACGCACCACCCAGGTCAAGTGGGCGAGGGTCGGCACGACCGAATGGGCGATCGGCACCTTCACCCGGGCGAAGGTGGGCAAGCGCAACCAGCCGGAGATCTTTCGGCGGACGGCCGGCAAGCGCTGGGTCAACATCGTGACCTCCCGCGGATGCTTCACGCGCGTTCCGGCGAACGTCCGTAAAGCATGGAAAATCCCCAAAGGCCGCTGCTAGCGAGAATTCCTTGAGCGCAATCGGGGTCGGGACGTAACCTCCGCCGATGGGTGGACTGTCTGGCTGGTAGCGGCATGCGCCGCTGCCCCATGAGTCCCCTCCCACGTCACTCTCCCGCACTAACCGCCTACCTCAACTTGCTCGGCGAGCGCCAGGGCAGGACCTCGGTGGCGCGCGCCACCGAGGTCTCCCGCTGGGCCGGCGACATCGCCGAGGAGCTCTCCTGGTCACCGCTCAAGCGCGAACGACTACGCGGGGCGGCGCTGCTGTTCGCCCTTCAGGGATCCTTGAGCGGTAGCGACAGCTCGCGCGCGCTCGAGGAGATTGAGTTGCTCGCGGGAGTGCTCGACGACGAGCAGACCGAGTGGGTCCGCTTCGGCCACGAGCGGTGGGGCGGCGGCGGCCTCGAAGGGCTGGCCGGCGCGCAGATCCCCGACGGGGCGCGGGTGATCGCGCTGGCGGACACCTGGGTCACACTGCTGGGGCGCGACGATGGCACTGGTAACGTCGCCATCGCGGTGTGCTGGCGTGATGCCGGTTACATCCTCTGGCCCGACGCCGTCAGAGCGCTGACCCGTCTGAGGACCCGTGCCTGAGGGTCAGGGGCGCGAACCCGGACTCGTGACTACCCTCTCCCCGACCTCGCTCACAAGCTCCTATCTTCAGCTGCTCGGCGAGCACCGCGGTGCCAACGCGGTCGATCGCGCTACCGATGTCGCGGTGTGGGCGGCCTCGCTGGCCGAGGAGATCGGCTGGTTGCCGGCCGATGTCCAGCGCATGCGCGAGGCCGCGCTGCTGCACGAGATCGAAGCCATGTTCGTGGGCGCCCACCCGATACACGGCGAGCTCGGCTCGATCATGCTGGGCGAGGCCGTCGACTCCGAGCAGTCGGCGTGGATTCGCTGGCGGAGCGAGCACTGGGATGGCGGTG
>JAOTZF010000094.1 GCA_029861485.1 Thermoleophilia bacterium
GAGCGGGCAGAGCGCGTCATCGAGGCCCCAGCGCTCGCCGACGCCATGCGCGCGGCGGGCCTTACCCGAGTCTCCGTCGCCGCTCCCCGTGGAGACGAGGGGCCTGCGATCGTGCGCGGTTACGCTCCGGCCTAAGCCACGTCGCGACGGCCGTGCGGCCGTCGCAGCCTGAGAGTGCGGGCCTCGACCCGACTCAGGCTGCTCGCCAGCTCGGTGAACAACTCATCCGAATCCGCGTCGATGGGAAGCGGCCGGCCAGAGACTTCCTGCCATACGTCGGCGAGTAGCCTCCGGGCCTGGGTCGGCGTGATCGACCCCTCCTCGAGGGCGCGCTCGATCGGTTGGATCGCGCTCGGCACCCGCCGGTAGGGGCGCCATTCGGGTGGATGCCCAGCGATGAGGCGGCGAGCGAACTCATTCGCGAGCTTGGCTTCGGGGAACGTCTCGGGCTGTCGGTCGGTGTCGGCCATGGCACTACGCTGGGTAGGGATCAACCCCAAAACCAGCCGGCGCGTTAGCGCGCTTACGGCCTGAGGCCGCGCCGAGCGCCCGTTTTCGGGCGGATCTCAGGTTCAAGTTGAACCCGAGAGTGAGCCAACCGACGCAGGCGGGCCGGGTAAGGATGGGAATCTGGGCCTCGACCCGGCGCTTGCCCGCGACCGCCATCACGGCGCACCGCACGGCGCGAATCTCGCGGCGAATGGTCGCCGCTGCGTCCTCGCTCGTCGCCGTGGCTCCAACATCGCTCCTCGTCCGGGCCTTCGGCGACTGCGTCCTTGCGGTGTTTGGTCTTCGCAGGTCAGGCCATGAACCGCGGGGGTGGGCCCGCGCCGGGGTGGCGCCCTGGTCTGTTAGCCCTCGGCGCCCCGGGCCATGGCCAGCGCCTCGTCCCAGCTGATCCGCTCGCCGATGAGACGGCGGTACTGCATCACCTGCCGCGAGCGGTTGATGCCGAGCACTCCGACCAGGCGCCCGGCGCGGCCATAGAGCGCGACGAGCGGTCCGTCATCGGCGCGACCCTCGATGATGGCGACCTCGTCATCGGCGCGGGTGCGCCCCGCGAGCTGAATCGTGAGGTCGAACTGACCGCTCCAGAACCACGGCACGGGGGCGAACGGCTCCCCGCCCTGCTCGCCGGCGAGCAGGGTCGCTGCGGCATGGGCGGCTTGCTGAACGGCATTCTCCCAGTGCTCCACTCGCATCAGCTCGCCGTCGAAGGTCGCATTCGGCCACCGGGCGACGTCCCCCGCGGCAACGATGCCGGGCGCCGCGGCGCAGGTGGCATCACACACCACGCCATCGTCAATGGTCAGCCCGGAGCCCTCGAGCCACTCGGTATTGGGGGTCACCCCTATTCCGACCACGACGACATCCGCCTCCAGACTCGAGCCGTCGTTCAGGACGACGCGCTCGAGTCGTTCGCCTCCCTCGAGGCGGTCGACGCCGACTCCCGTGCGCAGATCGACGCCATGGCCGATCTGCAGATCGGCCATGGTCTGGCCAAGCCGAGGGCCGAGGATGTGCGCAAACGGCACCGGCGCCGTCTCGACCATGGTTACGTCCAGGCCAAGCGATCTGGCCGAGGCCGCGACCTCGGCGCCGATGAAGCCGGCGCCGCACACGACCACGCGTTCCGGACCGGCATCGAGGTGCTCGCGAATACGGCGGGCGTCATCAAGCCCCCGCAGCGTCAGGACGCCGCTACGGGCATCGGTGCCGGGCAGTGACCGCGCGCGAGCACCGGTCGCGATCACCAGGCCCTCGAAATCGACGCTCGTGCCGTCGGCGAGCCCCACCCGTCGCCTCGCCACATCCAGCGAGGTCGCCGGGGATCCGAGCAACACGTCGACGCCCAGCTCGTCCAGCTCGGACGCGGTCGTCAGCGCGACGCGCTGCTCGTCCCATGTGCCCGAGAGCATCTCCTTGGAGAGCGGCGGCCTCGTGTACGGAAGGTGGGGCTCGTCACCGATGAGCGTGAGCCGCCCCTCGAAGCCCTCCCGCCGGAGCGCCTCGGTCGCGCGCAGGCCGGCGAGGGACGCGCCGACGATCGCGATCGCTGAGGGCACGCGAGCGGTCAGGTCTCCTCGATCGACAGCGCTTGCGTCGGGCAGCCCTTCACGGCCGCTTCGACCTTCTCCCTGATCTCCTCTGGGGGCTCCTCGTCCAGCAGATAGAGGAAGTTGTCGTCGCGCACCTCGAAGACCTCGGGTGCGAGCTGCATGCAGATCGCCGTGCTGGAGCAGCGGTCATAGTCGACAACGACGCGGTATCCCATGATCTGATCGTCCTCTCGCTGGGGCGTTAGACTCTTCCCGCCGAGCGCCTACGGCCGAACACGACGAGGGATCCAACCTATCTTTCGCACTACCCGGCTGCCCCTAGGGGGACCGGTCCTGCGGACCGGTCCTGCGTAAGCGACAGGAGTCTCTGCGCACCTGCCCGGTCCCCTGAAGCCCGCCCACGTCCATTGGAGAGAAGACCGTCATGGCCATGAAACCGGTTGCCGTTCTGACGAGCGCAGTTCTGATCCTGGGAGCGGGAATCGCCCTGGGCGTGACGAAGACCGGAACGCCGCGCAGCGACACCCTTCGCGGCACGCAGAGCGTCGACACCCTGCGCGGCGCCGGCGGCAACGACCGCATCCTCGCACTGGGCGGTCGCGACCGGGTATTCGGGGGCAACGGCAAAGACCGGCTCTTCGGCGGCCGGGGAAACGACACGCTGCGCGGCGGTCGGGGAGTGGATCTGATGAGGGGGCAGGCGGGTAACGATCGCGCCATCGGGGACCGCGGCGGAGACCGCGCGTTCGGAGATGCCGGCCGCGACCGCCTCGAGGGCGACGCGGGCAACGATGTGCTTAACGGCGGCCCCGGCAACGACGTGATCCTCGGAGGTCCCGGCGCAGATCGCCTGATCGGCGGCGCGAACGACGATCGCCTGAATGGCGGCACCGGAAAGGACGCCTACATCGCGGGCGCAGGCAACGACCGGATCACGGCGCGCGACGGCATCGCCGAGACCATCAACTGCGGTGGTGGCCGCGACCGGGTGAGCGCCGACCGCGGCGATCGAGTGGCCGCAAACTGCGAGGCCGTGAGCAGGCCCGCGCCGCCACCGGCGCCGGCGCCCACACCGACCCCCGCGCCGGGCCCCGTGTCGTCATTCCGCTCGGTGCCGATCGCCTCTGCGGGGCTGGCTTTCGCGGTCACCTTCGTCACCGCGCCCGCCGGCACGATCACCCTCAGCGCGGTGAACAGCCAGGCGGTGCCTCACAACATCGCCGTCGGCTCGACCGTTGGTGCCACAGTGACCAATGGCGGCACCTCGACCGTCACCGTGACTCTTTCGGCGGGCACCTACCAATTCTACTGCGCCGTTCCCGGCCACCGCGAGGCGGGAATGGTCGGCACCCTGGTGGTGACTTAGGTACAGGGCCTGGAGCGGCGTAGAGCGTGGCCTCGGGCAGTCGCTGCAAGGCTGCCTGCCGCACCCCGGCCGCGTTGCGCAAGCGCCCGGGCAACGCGCGGCCCGAAATCTCCGGCCAGCGCGACGAGACCTCTCGGCGTCGCCGGATAGATCGCGAGGCTGATGGTCTCGCGCTCGGTCTTGGTCCATCGCCGCGTCCACGGGGCGTCCGCGCCGAGGAACTCGAGGCTCTCAAGACCAGAATCGCATGCGTACTCGAGGCTCTCCAGCATCAGCAGCTGGCCGGGCGAGCAGCGCGAGAATGCGTGGTCATAGCCGATCTTCAGCAGCCAGAGGCGTCCATCCGACTCGACGGCGATCTGTGTGGCGACGGCCTGACCGTCGATCCGGAGGAAGGCCATCCTGAGGATCCCGCGCGCTACTGCGCGCTGGCCGTAGGCGGAAAAGAAGGCCCTGCGCTCGGCGTCCGCCGCGAGTGCGGTCTTCGTCCTGCCCTTCCAGCTGGACGCCTCGACCCGTTGCGCCTCATCGAAGAGCTCCACGAACTCTGCTGCCGATCGCGGCGAAAGCACCTCCGCAAAGACCTCTCCGAGCTTCTCGGCCTGGCGCCGCGCCCGCCGTAGGTCGCTGCGCATCCGCTTGGAGAGCACGCTCTCGGCGCCGTTCCCGCAACCGCCGAGCGCCACATACGGGCAGCGCCGGTTCTCGCGCCTCACAACGATCCTTCGGCCGGAATAGGCCGTGAGGAGGGCGTCGATCGCGGGGGAGTCCGCCTCGATCCGGGGAAGAACGATCGGCAGCTTGCGCCGCGCCAGCCCGCGGGTCAGGGCGACGAGTGAGTCGTGGTCGCGAAAGATCAGGTCCGCTGGCTCTCCCAGCTCCTGTACGCCGATGTGGGTCTGCCCGGAGAACCGTCGCGGGCGGGCAAGCGGCGCCACCGCGGAAAGCCCGTCGTCAGAGATCACACACGCCACCCCCAGGGCTTGCCCTCCCGCGACGGTCTCAGCGCAGCTCTGGGTCCAGATCAGGTGGTCGGTCGGGCTGCGCCGCCCTCGTGGAATGTCATCCCAGTGAGGGGTGAGATCGGCGAGTGCCGCAGGGGACTCGACGGTGAGAAAGGTCATGGTGCCGTGGGTATCGGGGGTCGTCGCGCGGCAGGTCAGCCACGGGACGAGTACCAGGAGGGTGCCGATCGCGGAATTCAGGTTGGCACTTTCGCCACCGTACACGCGCCGATCGCATCGATCGAGGTATCTGCCCGAACGTTCAGGTCGTGGCAGCCTCATGACGGCGCTGCGGGATCGAGAAGCCGATCGTCGATCCCTTGTCGGCCGCGATCCGAGCGACGCCGCCATGGGCCTCCGCGATGGCCGCGACGATCGCCAGCCCGAGTCCCGCGCCCCGGCCCGATCGGCCCGTATCGGATCGCGTGAAGCGCTCGAAAGCCCGCGGGGCGAAATCGGGCGAGAACCCGGCCCCCTCGTCGTGGACCGAGATCTCGACTGCGTCGGCTTCCACCACCGCGCGAACCGTGACAGCGCCCTGGCCGTGACGGAGGGCGTTGTCCACGAGGTTGCCGACCGCCTGGCGCAGGCGGACGGGATCGGCTACCACCTGCGCATCGCCGGCGCCCTCGATATCGATGGCGCGCCCGTCCGCATCGGCGAGGCGTTGGAAAGGTGCCACGGCCTCGCCGAGCTCTGTGGCGAGCAGGAGTGGCTCGGTGCGGATTGGTATTCCCCCGCGCTCGGCCCGGCTCAATACCAGCAAGTCCTCGGCGAGCCGCACGAGATGGTCCGTCTCCTCGCCTGCGGAGATCAGCGCCCGCCGAAGCTCCGCATGGGTGCGGTCGCCACCCAAGGCGAGCTCGATCTCCGCCTTCAGGATGCCGAGCGGCGTCCGCAGCTCATGGCTCGCATCGGCCACGAATGCTCGCTCGCGGTCCATGGCGGCATCGATCCGCTCGAGCATCGCGTTGAGGGTCTCCCCGAGGCGGTAGATGTCATCGCGAGCGGCCGGCAGCGGCAAGCGCGCCCCGCTCGGAGAGCCCGAGATCTCGGCTGCGCGCTCCTGGATGGCCCTCACTGGGCGCAGCGCGGAGCTGGCCAGCAGGTAGCCGAGCATCGATACGACGAGCAGAACGACGGGGCCGCCCACAACCAAGAATCCTGTGAGTCGAGACAAGGTGTCGTCGCGGTCCTCCAGGGAGGCGCCGACCACCACCACCAGATCGGCGCCGACGCCTCGTGCAAGCAGCCTGGCCCGGTGGTCCAGACCCTCGCGCTGGGGGATGGTCGTGAACTCTGCTCGTGAGCGCGCGCGCTCGGCCTGCACAGGCGTGAGCACCGGGCCGCGCAGACCAGCGGATGACGTGCTGACGACCGCGCCGTCGGCGTCGAGGACCTGGGCGAAGCTCTCGGCAGACTCGGAGAGCCTGCTTTGCGGGAAATCAGATAGCCCCTCGCCTCCGGTGGTCTGGACCAGCGCGGCAACCTCGTCCGCGCGCGCGCGCAGCGACTCGGTGAGGCCTTCGTCGAGCGAAGCGGCCAGACTCTGTCGCAGCAGCAGGCCGAAGCCCAGGATCACCAGCGCGAGCGCTAATGAAAACGCGAGCGTGAGGCGCCAGCGGATCGGTATGCGACTGAAGCCCACGACTCAGTCGACGCGCAGCCGGTAGCCCGCGCGCCGTACGGTCTCGAGATCGTTCCGGCCGAACGGCCGATCGACCTTGTTGCGCAGGTAACCGACGTAGACCGCGATCACGTTCGACCTGTTGTCGTAGTCCATGTTCCAGCCGGCCTCCAGCAGATCGAGGCGACTCAACACCTCGCCCGGTCGGCGCATGAAGGCCTCGAGGAGCGAGAACTCGGTGCTCGAGAGCGAGATCTCGGTGTCCCCGCGCCAGACTCGGCGGCTCGCCACATCCATGCGGAGATCTCCGACTTCCATCACGGTATGCCGCTCGGGTGCTCCCCGCCGGGCTACGGCGCGTACGCGCGCCGTCAGCTCGGGGAACGCGAACGGCTTCACCAGGTAATCGTCCGCGCCACCGTCCAGGCCGGAGACGCGATCCTCGATCTCCCCCCGCGCGGTGAGCATCAACACCGGAGACCACACCTCCGCCTCGCGCAGCCGCCGGCAGGTCTCGAAGCCATCCATGCCGGGGAGCATCACGTCCAGAAGGATGGCGTCGTACTGCGAGGACGATGCCATCCACAGGGCGTCCTCGCCGCGATCGGTGGCGTCCACCACGAAGCCGCTCTCCTCGAGTCCGCGGCGCAGCAAGCCCGCCATCTTGGGCTCATCCTCGACGACCAGCACTCGCATGCGTCACCTCCTCCGGTCGGGACGACAATGGTGCGCAGCGGGGATAAGAGTTCCGTGAGACCACGATAGCCTGAGCTCTCACCCGACTCTTACCGACCGGCGTTTCCATGCACGGGAGGGGAGCCACGGCCCGCAGGGCCCCGCATCACCCCACGGAACCGGCTCGTGCCGAGGCTCTCCGGCGACGACAACCACGAGTCACGAAGGGAGGAAGATGAGGAAACGCAATCTCACGATCGGCGGA
>JAOTZF010000003.1 GCA_029861485.1 Thermoleophilia bacterium
CAGCCGCGAGAGTCGCACCGAGCAGGCCGCCGAGTTGGCTCACGCAGCGGAGCGCATCCGGGGCGAGCTCGGCGTGGCGGCGCGAACCCTCGCCTATCCCAACGGCGGGCGCGACGATTATGACGACGGCTCGATCCAGGGCGCGCAGTCTGCGGGGCACGACTACGCGGTGACGACCGAGTCGGGGCTGAACTCGCATCCGATCGCGCCGTTCCAGGTCCAGCGGCTCGTACTGGACCCCCTGGACGGGGCCACCGTGCTTCGACGGGTCTTGCGCTCCCCCGGCCTCGGCGGATGGCTAAGGCGCCCGCGTTCCTCCCCGTAAGAACGCGGTTAAGGCGCACCTAGCGCTGAACTCGCGTCCAGTTCCGGCGCGGCGCACTCCTCCCTAGCGTGATGCATACCCGCTTGTCGGCCGCCGGCGGGTGTGACGCCATGGAACACCTCACCCCGCAACGGCGGCCGGCGCCAGGTGCGCACGTGCACGCTGCCGAAGCTCGCGGCGACTCCGTCGCGCTCGTGATCCCCGCCTACGACGAGGAAGCCAACCTGCCGAGACTGTTCCGACAGATTGAGGAAGCTTTTCGCCGGACTGGCGTGACCGGACCGGTCATCATCGTGGATGATGGGTCATGTGATGCGACCGCCTCCCTGGTGCGCAACTACCGCGGGCCCCTGCGCTTGGACCTCGTGCGTCACCGCGCGAACCTCGGCCTCGGTCGCGCGCTTCGCACCGGTCTGCGTCGGGCGATCGCGTACCCGAAGGTGGAGTGGGTCGTAACTCTCGAGGGCGACACCACCAGTGACCTCGGCGCGCTCGGGCGCATCCTGCGTGCTGCGCAGGAGGGAGCTGACGTCGTGCAGGCCTCGAATCATCATCCCCGCGGCACGCTTCTCGGCGCTCCGCTGCTGCGGAGGTTGAGCAGCCGCTCGGTGAGCCAGCTGATGAGATTGGCGAGCGGACTGGATCTCCACACCTTCACCAACCTGTACCGCTGTATCCGCGCCGACCTCCTGGCGAGCGCCTTCGCTCGCCACGGCGATGGCCTGGTCTCGAGCGCAGGGTTCTCCGGCGTTACCGAGCTGCTCATCCGCCTCGGGCGCGGCGGAGCCCGGGTCGTCGAGGTTCCGGTGGTCCTCGACGCGGGGCGACGCTCCGGGGAGAGCAACATGCGCGTGATACCGACGACCTTCGGGCATCTGCGGATCGCGGCCCACGCGGCCCACGCGAGGGTGGTGGCGGCCCGATGAGGGCACGGGTCGCCGTCGTGGGGGCCGGCCTGGCCGGCCTCATGGTGGCCGATGGCCTGATGCGGCTTGGCCATCTCGTCGATCTCTTCGAGGGCTCGCCGCGCTTCGGCGGTCTGGTCAGCGGGGCGGATCTCGCGGGCGGCAGGTTTGAGCGCTTCTACCACGTGATCCTGCCCACGGACACCGAGATCATGGGTCTCGCGCGCGACCTCAACCTCGGCGTGCGTTTCACCTCGATTCGCACGGGCGCGGCGCACGCCGGGGTGGTGGAGTCGGTCTCCACCACCGGCGAGCTCGCCCGCTTTTCTCTGCTGTCTCCGATCGAGCGCGCGCGCCTCGCCGCTCTCACCGCCCGCTGCCGTGCTCGGCCCAGCGGGGAGGAGCTGGATCGGACTCGGGTGCTTTCGTGGCTGCGGCGCTGGGTTGGGGCAGGCGCGGTGGCGCGCTTCTGGGAGCCTTTGCTCCGCGCCCGATTCGGTGAGCTCGTCGATGACCTTCCCGCGCAATGGCTCTATCAGCGGACTCGACGGACGGCGCTCGCTCGTCGTCGGGGGGCGGAGGTGCACGGGGTTATCGATGGCGGCTACGAGACCCTTGTGGAGCGCCTGGCGGCCCGTCTGCTGATCCACGGCGGCACCATCCGGCTCTCGTGCCCGGTGGAGTCGATCGCTCCCGGAGCTCCAGCGAGCCTCTACGCCCAGGGCGAGCGCTTCGACTACGACGTGATCGTCATCACTGCGCCCGAGCCAACCGTCAACCGGATGCTCGGCCGAGCGCCGCAGAACGGCGCTCCCGAGCGCAGCCTGGGCGTCGTTTGCCTGAGAATGGCGCTACGCAAGCCTCTCAGTCCCTACTACTCGATCAACGTCATCGACCCGACCGCAGGTATCACCGGCATCGTCGACGCCGGCCACGTGATCGACCCCGACGATGAGCTGGGTCATTCGGTGACCTACGTGCCCAAGTACGTCGACTCACGCGACCCGCTCCTGCTGGAGCCCGACGAGCACATCGAGGCAGAGCTCATGGCCGGGCTGCAGCGCGTCTTCCCCAACTTCGACCCGAGCGCCGAGATCATCGACTCCAGGGTTGGGCGTGCGAGCTTCGTCGAGGCCGTCCGCCACGTCGACCACCCACCCGCCGCACCTCCGCTGCGCGACTCGGCACTTCCCGGCATCGTCACGGTCACCGGCACCCAGCTCTGGCCCCAGATCCCCAGTGGGAACGCCACGGTGCAGTTGGCGCGGATGGCGGTTGCTCAGGTGGGCCGGCAGCTCCTTACCTCCCCGCCTCCACGCGGCGGCGGCTATCGCAGCCACCCCGAGGATCAGCCGGCGATCACCGCCGAGACGGCTTAGCCGCGGCGCAGCAGCCCGCGCCGCGGGCGGTTCAGGAGGTCCTGGTAGGCCTCCAAGAGGTTTTGGCGAGATACGTCCCAGCTCAAGGACTCCGCGACGCGCGCGCGCCCCTTCTCGCCCATCTGCTCGCGGCGCGTGGGCGCGTCGAGCAGCTCGCCGATGAGGCGCCCGAACTCCTTCTCGTCGTTGTCCCCCGCATAGAGGGCGCAGTCCTGGGCGGTATAGCGCGCCTCCTTCAGGTCGAAGGAGATCAGCGGCTTACCCATGGCCATGTACTCGACGACCTTGTTCATCGACGAGAGGTCGTTCAGCGGGTTGTGGGGGTCGGGAGACAGGCAGACGTCGGCGGTGGACAGGTACTCCTGCACGGTGAGGTCGGGCACGCGACCGGTGAACTCGACCTGACCGTTCAGGCCCAGGTCTTGCGCGAGCGCCACGCAGTCTTCGAAGGCATCCCCCGAGCCCATGAACACGGCGTGCACGTCGTCGCGGCCGAGATCGTGAGTGAGGTGAGCGATGGCGCGAAGCGCGTAGTCGACACCGTCCTGCGGGCCCATCACGCCCAGGTAGCACGCAAGGTAGGGCTTGCCCTTCTTGAGCTCTGCATTCGGGCTGACGGGCACGAACGTCGAGAGATCCGGCGCGCTGCGCACGACCCTCACCCGGTCGGCAGGGACCTTTCCGCGAGAGATTGCGACGCTGCGATAGCTCTCGTTGGTGCTGATCACCGCGTCGCAGAAGTGGAAGGTCAGTCGCTCGAGGATGCGGGACGCGTAGTAGAGGGCGCGCGGGCCGCCCGAGAAGCGTGACCAGAAGAGCTCCGGCACCAAGTCGTGGTGGTCGAAGAGAAAGCGCGTGCCGCCACGGCGTAGCGCGAGCGCCACGAGGAACAACAGGTCCGGCGGGTTGCACGCATGCACCACGTCGAACGGGCTCGCGCGGTGCAGCCGCCGGGCAATGCGCAGCGTGTGGTAGATCGCGAGGGAGTACTCCCGGGCGTATCCGGATGGCCCTCCCGTCGCTGCCGTAAGGGGGTATCGATGGATGCGCACACCCTGATGCTCCGCATACGGTTCGGTGTCGCGCTTGGTGCCCTGCGGGCAGATCACGTCCACGCTGTAGCCGTCCTCGACGAGGGCTGCGGCCTCCTGGGTTACTCGCCTGTCGAAGGGAACTGAGAGGTTCTCGACCAGGATCAGGACGCGTGGAGCCGACGCGTGGGGCACGGCCGCTACCAGGCGATCCCGTGGTAGTCGGGGTTGCCCTCTTGCTCCTGAGAGCCGGGGAAGCGCACCAGATCGATGATCTTGGGGCCTCCTTCGTCCGGCAAGGCGGCCAGCGCCTCGGGGTCCGCGGCGCCCACGATCACGACCTCCGAGTGCGCGAGGACCTCCCGGGGGTCGTGAAGCATGAGGTCGGCCAGATGGGGGATGCGCGCGTCCACATAGGCCTGGTTCGCGCCGAGCAGGCGCGACACGCTGACATTGCGGTCGTGAATGCGCAGTTCGTACCCGCGTCCCAACAGGCGCTCTGCCAGCTCGACCATCGGGCTCTCGCGAAGGTCGTCGGTGCCGGCCTTGAACGCCAGTCCGAGCATTCCGACCTTGCGCATTCCCGTGGCCGACACCATCCGGAACGCCCGGTCGATCTGGCCCGTGTTCGACGGCAGCAGCGATTCGAGGATCGGCAGCGAGATGTCCTCGTGACGGGCGCGGTGCACCAGGGCGCGGACGTCCTTCGGGAGGCAGCTGCCACCAAAGGCGAAACCGGGCTTGAGGTATGCGGGGGAGATGTTCAGCTTCGTATCCGAGGTGAAGATGTCCATCACCTGGTGGCTGTCGAGCCCCAGGGCGCTACAGATCGTTCCAATCTCGTTTGCGAATCCGACTTTCAAAGCGTGAAAACTATTGTCGGCGTACTTGGTCATTTCGGCGACCTTGAGCGGGACCCGGTAGACCGGCCCCGGCAAGCCCTCGTAGAGCGCCGCGACCGGATCGCCGCTGGCATCGTCCAGCTGGCCGATGACCGTCTTCGGCGGGTCGTAGAAGTCCTTCACCGAGCTGCCCTCGCGCAGGAACTCGGGGTTGACGGCGACGCCGAAGTCGACACCGGCGCGCTTGCCCGAGCCCGCCTCGAGGCGCGGAACGATCTCGTTCTCGCACGTGGTGGGGAGCATCGTCGAGCGCACGACGACGGTGTAGCGATCCTCGCGCGAGGCGATGGCCTCGCCGATCTGCTCGGCGACCTGCTGGAGGTACGCGGTGGTCAGGCCCCCGCTCGGGTTCGACGGCGTGCCGACGCAAACCAGTGCGATCTCGGTCTCGCGGATCGCTTGCTCGGCATCGGTGGTAGCGCTGAGCCGACCGGCTTCGACCACCTCCGCGGTCAGCTCGCCGATGCGGTCCTCGACCACGGTGCTGCGGCCTTCGCGGATCATCGCCACCTTGTCGGGATTCACGTCGACCCCGATCACGGTGTTTCCCCGCTCTGCGAGGCACGCGGCCGAAACACAGCCCACGTAGCCCAAACCGAATACTGCGACTCGCGCCATTCGCTACTCCGTTCCTGCCGCGGCGAGGGGAGGCTCTTCCCCGTCCGAACGGCGCAACACGATGACATTGGCGAGGCGGGTTGCCAAAGCGTGCGCGATGCGCTGCCCGGCGCGCCCGTCCCCGTACGGATTCATTTGGGCGACCGTGCTCGCCAGACCCGAGGTGCCGTCGAGCAGCCGCTCTGCGTCCGCGACGATCCGATCCTCATCGGTGCCGACCAGCATCGCCACCCCAGCCCGGAGGCCCTCGGTGCGCTCCGTCTCTCGGCGCGCCACGAGCACCGGCGTCCCGAGCGACGGCGCCTCCTCCTGGATACCGCCGCTGTCGGTGATGGCGAACTTCGCCCGGGCCAGCAGCAAGGCGAAATCCCCGTACTCGAGCGGCGCGGTAACGACCGCCCGCGGGTGTCCGTCGAGCAGCGCGTGAACATCGTTCCGCACGATGGGGTTGGGATGCGCGCTGTGCACGACGCGTAGCTCCGGTCGGCGGTCCAGCAAGCGCAGGGTCGCGCAGGCGACTCTGCGGATGCCTTCATGCCAGTTCTCCCGCCGATGCATGGTCACGACCGCCACGGGGCCCGGCGAGTCGATCAGCGAGGCAACCGTGGGATTGGCGGCCGTCGCCCGCTGGGCGACGACGAACTGGAGGGCATCGACCACGGTGTTCCCGGTGAGCATGATCTGGCTGTCGGCGATGCCCTCGCTGAGTAGGTTCTGCCGGGCAGAGGCCGTCGGAGCGAGATGGACCGTTGCCAAACGCGAGATGAGCCGTCGGTGCATCTCCTCGGGGAATGGCCGGTTCGCCGCCGATGTGCGGAGCCCCGCCTCGATGTGCCAGATGGGCACTTCGCCGTAGAAGGCCGCCTGCGCCCCCATGGCGGCGGTGGTGGTGTCTCCCAGGACGACGACCACGTCGGGTCGCACGCGGTCGATGGCAGCGCTGAGTGAATCCAGCAGCCGTGCCGCCATCTCGTCCAGGCCGCCCGAGGGCGGCCCGAGGTCCAACTCGGCGTCGGCGCGCAACGCGAAGGTGGCAAGCGCATCCCTGACCAGCTCGGGGTGCTGCCCCGAGGCCAGCATGATCGGATCGAGCGCCGGATGCTCTTTCGTGGCCCTCACCACGGGCGCCACCTTGATGGCGCCGGGGCGAGTACCGACGATGAACAGCGGGCGGATCATCGCGCGCCTAGACGAGCCGCTCCTTGACGAGCGTCGCGACCTCGGTGGGGTTGGTGCCCACGCGCACGCCCTTGGCCTCGAGCGCCACGCGCTTGGCCTCCGCGGTGCCCGAGCTGCCGGTGATGATGGCTCCGGCGTGGCCCATCTGCTTGCCGGGCGGTGCCTGGAAACCGGCGATGTACGCCACGACGGGAGTAGACATCTCGTTCGCGATGAACTCCGCGGCCTTTTCCTCTTCGTTCCCACCGATCTCGCCGACCATCACGACCAACTCGGTCTCCCGGTCCTCCTCGAAGCGTCCGAGGATGTCGATGAAGGAGCTGCCGACCACCGGGTCTCCGCCGATGCCGACGACCGTGCTCTGACCGATGCCGAGCTGCGCCAGCTCCTTGGAGATCTGGTAGGTCAGCGTGCCGCTACGGCTCACGAGGCCGACCTTCCCGGGGGTGAAGACCTGGGTCGGCATGATTCCGACCGTAGCCTTGCTGGGGCTGATGATCCCCGGGCAGTTGGGGCCTACCAAGACCTGCTCACCGCGCTTCAGATGCGTATACACCTTCAGCATCTCGTGGGCGGGAATGCCCTCGGTGATGCAGATGATCAACTCCACACCAGAGTCGATGGCCTCGAAGAGCGCATCGGCGGCGAATCGCGGTGGCACGAAGACCATGGAGGTATTCGCAGCCGTGGCCTCGACTGCCTCGCGGGCCGAGTTGAAGACCGGAATGCCCGAGACGTCCTGACCGCCCTTGCCAGGGGTGACGCCGGCGACGACATTCGTGCCGTACTCCCTGTTGCGCGTCGTATGGAACGCGCCTTCGCGACCGGTGATGCCCTGCACCATCAGGCGCGTCTGCGCTCCGACGAGAATGCTCATGCGGCCTCCTTCGCCAGCGCGACCGCTCGCTCTGCGGCTGAGAGCATGGTCGCCTCCGTCACCACGTTCTCGGGCGCCTTCTCCGCGATGATCCGGCGCCCCTCCTCCTCGTTGGTGCCGTCGAGGCGCACCACGATCGGCAGGCTCGTGCCGAGTTGCTCGACCGCGGTCAAGAGGCCCTCGGCGACCTCGTCGCAGCGGGTGATGCCGCCGAAGATGTTGATCAACAGCACCTTGACCTTGTCGTCGCTCAGCAGCACCTCGAGCGCGGTCACGACCTCCTCGGCCTGGGAGCCGCCTCCGGCGTCGAGGAAGTTCGCGGGGCTGCCGCCGGCGAGCGCGACCACGTCGAGGGTGCTCATCACCAGCCCGGCGCCGTTGCCGAGGATGCCGACGTCACCGTCGAGCTTCACGTAGGTGACCCCACGCTCTTGTGCCATCTTCTCCTGTGGATCCGAGGTGGTCGTGTCACGCAACGCGGCGATGTCCGGATGCCGGAAGAGCGAGTTGCCGTCGATCGTCACCTTGGAGTCGAGCGCGATGACCTCGCCCTCCTCGGTGAGGATCAGTGGGTTGATCTCCATCAGCATCGCGTCGAGCTGCACGAAGCCCCTGTAGAGCCTGCCGAGAATGCTCACCACGCCCTTGATGGCCTCGGGGTCGATTCCGGCGGCGAACGCCAACCACCGCGCATCGTGGGGCTGCAGGCCTACCAGCGGGTCGATGTGGAGCCGCGCGAGCTTGTCGGGCTGGTTGGAGGCGACTTCCTCGATGTCCACTCCGCCGACCGCCGACAGCATCACCAGCGGCTTCTTCTCGCCGCGGTCGAAGGTAATCGACGCGTAGTACTCCTTGGCGATGTTCGAGGCCGCCTCGATCCAGACGCGGTGGACCGTGTGGCCCTTGATGTCCATGCCGAGGATCTCGGCCGCCCGCTGCTCGGCCTCGTCGGGAGTCTCGGCGAGTTTGATTCCGCCAGCCTTCCCACGCCCTCCGATCTGAACTTGCGCCTTCACGACGACTTTGCCGCCGATCGCCTGTGCTGCCGCGCGCGCCTCTTCAGGCGTATTGGCCACCTCGCCGCTCGGGACGGGTATGCCGTTTTGCGCAAACAGCTGTTTCCCCTGGTATTCGTAGAGATCCAACGCTGCCCCTTGCCGTATTCAAACGTAAGCCCTCAGGCGGAGCCGAGGGCTACGGCGATTCTACCGATGTGGATGACGCGCCTCGCGCGGCGAGCTCAGCGAAATCCCCACCGCTGGGTCGCGAGGTAGTTGGCTGGAGCCAGCGTGCCTGCGGCCAGCAGCTGCGCCAGCATCACCTGGTCCACGGCGGTCGTCACGAGCAGGTGCAGAAGCGCCAGAGTGAGGGCGCCTATCGCGAGCTGTATTGCGAGGAAAGCGACAGCCTGCGTTGCCACCGATCCGCGGCGGAAGCCGAACGTCCATGCGCCGTTGATGGCGAAATTGAGCGCGATTGCGACGAGCAGCGCGGCAGCGCCTGCGGGCAGGTAGTGAACCCCGGCCATCAACAGGAGCGCAAATCCGCCCAGGTAGACGGTCGAGGCGGCGGCGCCCACGGCGAGAAAGCGCGAGAAGCGCCCGGCGTTTCCCCGCGCCAGGGCGATGGCGCAGGAGGCGCTCGTCATGAGGTCGGCTGAGAGCGGCGCCAGCGCGACCGTCGAGGTTCGGATACGCGAGATCATCCCGAAGACACTACGACCACCGGCTGTCGGCACCGCTCCCCACAAGGGGGAACCGACCCCTATACGAATGAGGTGTCCCTCAGACTCGGCTTCCCGGTCTAAGAGCGGGAATGCGCCCGTTTCGCGCGTGCTCCCGGGTGCCAGGCGAGCGTGGATCAGCCGCGCACCCGTTGGCTTCGAAGCGGGGCTGGCAGGGCTACGTGCGGTGCTTGCGGCCGGCCATTCCGTCCGCGGGCTGGCTCGGCGCGTCGTCGCTGCGGATCCTGCGGGCGAACTTGGCTGCGCCGCGCGCCGCGCGCGAGAGCGTCGTGGCGACACTCTGGGTCTCCAGGCGGCAGTCGCGGAACTCCGGCGTCCCGGTCGCCCATTTGAGCTTGTAGTCCTCCGGGTCGCCGCCGAAGTCGAAACGCCGGCGGCCTTCGGCGAACGTGCGCTCGATCTCGGCGCCCAGAAGCACCTTTCCGGGCGAGAGGTCGGCGTGGGCCTCGTCGAACCCGATCTTGAGGGCGTAGAGGATCCCGTGGAACACGATGTTGTAGTGGAAGGCGACGGCCGCCCCATCCAGGCGGAGGAAAGTGATCTCCAGCGCGTCGCGTGCCGCGGTCCAATCGGCCAGGGCCTCGTAGAACGCGAGTTGGCCGTCGCCCGCGAGAATCGCCGTGCCCTCCTGGCCCTTCCAGCCGGAGTTCTCGATCGCGACCCCCTCGGCGAGCCGCTCGCCGAGGGCATCGGCTCCTCGATGCACCTCGATCGTGAGCTCGCCCCGCTCCTCCAGCCGACGGCGGCGCCGGCGAACGTCCTTGCGCAGGTTTCGGCTCAAGCCGGCGAAGTACGTCTCCCAATCGGTATCGCAGTCGACGACTGGCTGCTCTTGGTTCATCCAGTCCGTGTAGGCGAAGCCGGCCGACTCTGCGCTGCCTTGGGCCATCACGAGCTCGGTGCCACCTGCGGGAAGGGGACCCATCTCAATGGTGCGCAGGTCCATCTGCGCGAGCGCGTGCGCGAGAAGCGCGCGCGACACCGACTCGTCGAGCGACACGGCACCGGCCTGGCCGAAGCGGGGCGGGGTCTGGGCGACGTCGCCGTTAATGACCAGCGGCAGCACCCCGACGAGTTCAGCACCGTCGCGGGCGGTGAGGATGCGAAGGGCATCCGGCCCATGAAAGGCGGATGCCCACGCGTCGATGAAGCCGCCGTAGAGGAACGGAGGGCACTCGGTGCGGTCAGCGAGCGCGTCCCATTCGGCGCGCAGGGATTCTGTCGACGCGACGGCGTCGATGGTGATGGCCGTCATGGGTCCCATGGTAAGCGCCCTGCCCCTAAACGATGGTGCGGACTTCGGACTGGCGCTCGATCAGCCGGGCCCAAGTGAGGCCGAAGTTCACGCGCGGGCGGGCGCGGCGGCCCAATCAGGGCTCCATCGGCCGGGCCAGGATCAGTTGGTAGTCCTGGAGTGCGCGGATACGAAACGCGGTCTCGCAGAACGCCAGGTAGTACTCCCACGTGCGGGCGAAGCGCTCTCCGTAGCCGAGCTCGGCCGCGCGCTCACGATTGGCCAGGAAACGCTCGCGCCAGAGCTTAAGCGTGGTCGCGTAGTGGGGCCCGATGTCTTCGGCCCGTCGTATCGTCAGCTCGCTGCCGCGGCGCATGGCCGCGGTCAACGCTCCCAGCGACGGCAACAGGGCTCCCGGGAAGATGTACTCGCGAATCCAGTCGTGCCCCTTCCGATACGCGTCATAGCGCCGGTCGGGAATGCAGATCACCTGCACGCAGGCACGGCCACCCGGCGCCAGGAGCCGGTCGCATGCCGAGAAGAACGGCGACAACAGCTTGTGGCCCACCGCCTCCAGCATCTCGATGCTGACGATCGCGGAATAGGTGCCGCTCAGATCGCGGAAATCTACGAGCTGGATGTCGATGCGATCCTGCAGACGTGCATCGGCGATGCGCTGCTCAGCGCGCTCCTTCTGCTGCATCGAGAGGGTGATGCCGGTCACCCGCGCTCCGCGATCGGTCGCCGCCTGCAGCGCGAAGCCGCCCCACCCGCAGCCGATTTCGAGAACGTGGTCGCCCGGACCGATGTCGAGGGCGTCGAGCAGCCGGCGGTTCTTGGCTCGCTGCGCGTCGGCGAGGCTCTGGAAGGGCTCCTCGAAGTAGGCGCAGGAGTAGGTCATCGTCTCGTCCAGGAACAGGTCGTAGAGGTCGTTGCCCAAGTCGTAGTGGTAGGCGATGTCCCGGCGAGCACTCTCGCGCGTATTGGTCCGCGGCAGCCGGGGGCGCATTCCCCTGAGCCGGCTCAGGGCACGCCCTGCTGCGCGACCTCGCGCGTGGGCCGTCCTTGCCAGGATCTCGAGCGCCGCAGGGAGATCGTCGGCGTCCCAGTCTCCGGCCATATACGCCTCGCCAAGACCGATGCGGCCCCGGCCGGCAAGCCGACGGTAGAGGTCGGCCGAGTGGATCGACACCGTTGCCGAGGGCCCGGTTTGCGGATCGCCATGGTGGGTTACGCGGTCGTTCGGCAGGCGTAGCTCCACGGCGCCGTACGCGGGTCGGCGAAGCAGTCCGAGCAGCGCCGCCTTGGCGACGCGCATCAGGGGCGTGCGCGGTGGCGCCGGCAACGCGCCGGCCAGCGGCTCAGCCGCGGGAGCAGCGAGGGTCAGCGTGCCCTCGTCGATGTCGAAGGCGGGCTTGCCGTGTACGGGAACTCCCTTTGCGAAGAGCTTTGCGGCCTGCAGGTGAATGCGAGCGGTGACCATGTGGGTCGAGAGGGGGCGGACGAGGGCCTGCCTGGCGAGGGACCGATCGGACAGGGGGTAGCGGACGCCGCTCCATGCGCCGCGGAAGACGCGGCTCTCGCCCTCGAAGACGTCGATTACCGCGCCGAAACGATCCTCGGGCTGGGTGAGCCGAAAGAGGTAGCGCTGGTCCATGCCGAGGAACGGCGACACGTGGAGGCTCTTCGGGCGCTCCAAGCTGAGCGCCCCGTCGCCGGCCGATGCGCCCTCGGTTGCGAGGCAGTAGGCGTGACGCTCACCAAAGGTGTTGCTGACCTCCGCCAGCACGCCGAGCAGACCGTCGCGGGCGTCGTAGCAATAGAAGAGCGTGAGCGGATTGAAGACGTACCCGCCCGTGCGGAGGTTGCCGACCATCACGACCCTCTCGACCCCCCCGGTGCCTGCCCTCGCCATTCGAGCCGCGACGCTCGTGGCCAGCGGAGCACGATCGTCGCCCAGGTGGTCCTCGTCCCGCAGGCTGAAGAGGGCCCACCGGTTGTACGCAAACAGGCGCAGGCGTCGGTCGAGCTCGTCTACCTCAGACAGATCGATCGCCGCGAAGGGCGTTCGGTAGCGAAAGCGGTGTCGGCGCGGGGTGGTGCGCTCGTGCATCACGCTGCCCTCGTAGAGACCGCTGCCTACCACCGCACACCCAATCCGGACACCGCACGCAGCGCCGAGGCCGCCCCGTCCTCGTGGAAGCCCCACCCCTGGTAAGCGCCGCAGAAGTAGGTGCGCTTGCGCCCATCGAGCTGCGGCAGGCGGCGCTGTGCGTCGATCGTGTCCGCGTCGTATGCCGGGTGGCGGTAGTCGATCCTCGTGATGACCTTTGTCGGGTCGATGAGCTCATCGGCGTTCAGCGTGATGCAGTACTCGCGGACGGCCCGGAGGCGCTGCAGGGAGTTCGCGTGGTAGGTCAACACGGGAGCCGAATCGTCGCCGGCGCGCACGTTCCATGACGCCCACGAGCTGCGCCGGCTCGGTAGTAGCGCCTGGTCGTAGTGGAGCGTGGCCCGATTCTCGGTGGTGCGGAACGCGCTCAGCACGCTTCGCTCCAGCTCGTCGGCGTCCGCGAGCAGTCGCAGCGCCTGGTCGCCGTGGGTGGCCACGACGACCGCGTCGAACCGGTCGTCCCCGGCGGCCGTGGTCACGGTCGCACCAGTCGGATCGCGCCGGATGGCCGTGACCGGCCGTCCCAGATGGATCGGTCCCGGCAGGCGCTCTGCGAGCGCCGTCACGTAACGGCGCCCCCCGCCCACGATGGTCCGCCAGCGATGTCGCCGTAGCCCGAGAAGGCCATGATTGTCGAAGAAGCGCAGCACGAATTGCGCCGGCATCTCGGCGGCGCCCGCCGGCGGCATGCTCCAAATCGCCGCGGTCATCGGCACTGCGTAAAGGCGCAAGAAACGCTCGGAGAAGCCGCGTCGGCGGGCGTATGCGGCAAGCGTCAGATCGCCGAGGCCCCGCGCGAGGTCGCGACGCCCGACCATGAGGAAGCGAACGATCTCCGCCAGTAGGCGCCGGCCTGAGCGGTGGCCGATCAGCTGACGCTGCTTGCGCAAGTTCCCCGCACGGTAGGCGAAGCCGTCGGTGGGCAACTCGACCGAGAACGACATGTCCGACGGCTGGGTCGCGACGTCGAGCTCCTCGAGCAATCGAACCACGTTCGGATAGTTGGGGCGGTTGTGGACGATGAAGCCCGTGTCGATCGCCAGGCGCCCGGCCCGCGGATCGTCAACGTCCACGGTGTTGACGTGCCCACCGAGCTCCATCTGCGCCTCGAAGAGCTCGACCCTGTAGCGGCGCGACAGGAGGTAGGCGGCCATCAGGCCACTTACCCCCGATCCGATCACGGCGATCGTCACGATCGGCACCTGACCCATTCCGCAACCAGTGGCGGGGAAGCTCCGTATACCTTCGGGAACCCTTGACGAGCCGCGCGCCAGATCCGACCGCCCCGGTGACCGTTCCCGGGCCGATCCAGGATCGAACGACTGCCTTGAGCCGCGTGATCACGCTGGTGGCGGTGATCGTGCCGTTCGTCGGTGTGGCCTCGGCGATGAATCTGCTCTGGGGCGTCGCCCTGCGTCCAATCGACCTCGTCGTTCTGGCCGGCATGTACCTCGTGTGCGGTGTCGGCATCACGGTGGGCTTTCACCGTCTGTTCAGCCACCGCAGCTTCAAGGCCGGACCCGTGGTGCGGGCCACATTCGGGATCCTGGGCTGCATGACTCTTCAGGGGCCGATCACCCAGTGGGTCACCGACCACCGGCGCCACCACGCGATGTCGGATCGGGAGGGCGATCCCCACTCGCCGCATCTCGCCTCGGGTACGCTGGCTCCCCTCCGCGGACTTCTGCACGCGCACATGGGCTGGCTCTTCGTCACCAAGGGAACCTCTCGCGACGCGCGTCTGGGTCGCGATCTCCGGGTCGATCCGGTGGTGCGTGTCGTCGACCGCCTCTATTTGTTCTGGGTCGCGCTGAGCCTGGGGATTCCGTTCCTGATCGGCTGGCTGATCGGAGGCGTCGCGCTGGGGGTCGAGGTCTTCGTCTGGGGAGGCCTTATGCGACTGTTCCTCTTCCAGCACGCGACGTTCAGCGTGAACTCCATCTGCCACACGTTCGGGCGGCGAGACTACGCGTCCGACGACGAGAGTCGCAACGTCGCGCTGCTTGCGATACCGACTCTGGGCGAGGCCTGGCACAACAACCATCACGCGTTTCCCGGGTCGGCGATCCACGGACTCGGCAGGCGCCAGATCGACCTCAGCGGGGCGCTCATCAGCGGGCTCGAGCGACTCGGGCTCGTGTGGGACGTCAAGCGCCCGACGGGTAAGCGCATGGCACGACGCGCGCTCACTCACGCCGACTGATCCTCCTCGAGGGTCCGCACAATCAGCTGCCGCCATCGGTCGGCACGGGGAGCGGGCAGCAGCCGGCCGCCGAGGCGAAACGCGATCAGATGCACCGCCCCCCCTACCGTCTGATAGGTCGCGTCTATACCGAGCTCCCGTGCCCGCGCGACGACCCCGCGTGAATGATGCGGGCTGACCCCCGGCACTCCCGGCAGGGGCCGGTCGAAGGAGCCGTGAAGCACCCGCAGCCGGCGCCCCACCAGGCCGCGCAGATCGATCTGCTCCGGTATCCACGGGGCGAGCCCGATGACGAGCTTGGTCGGGGAGCCCGGAGTCGCGACCGCAGCGACCGCTCCCCCCATCGAGAAGCCGATCAGGGCACGGGGTGGCGGAAGCAACTCGAGCGCCTCACGCGTGGCCTGGATCGCCGACCGCATCTCCCGCCACGACCGGCTGGGGTAGCGCACCTGCGCCGCCCGATAGCCGTGCGCCCTCAGGCGTGGGGCAAGCCAGTCCATCGCTGCGCTCCAGCGCCCTGGCCCCGGTCGATACGCGCTGCCCCCGAGCAGCAGCAGCATCGGGCCCGCTCCGCCATAGAGCCGGAGGGAGCCCCCGCCCGGCAGTGCAACATCGTTCGCGCTCATGTCGTCTTGCCGGGAAGCCAGGGGGAAAACGCGCTGGTACGGGCTGCGTAGTCGGCGTAGGCGGGTTTGCTGCTCGCGAGCCGCTTCTCGAGCAGGGCGACCCCCGATACGCGCATCAACAAGACGGTGATCAGGATCGGCCCGACGATCGACCACCAGCCGCCGGGTGTCGTGACCCCGATCAGCCCGACTCCCCACCAAACCATGGCGTCCCCGAAGTAGTTGGGGTGGCGGGTGTAGCGCCACAGGCCGGAGTCGAGGACCTTGCCCGTGTTCGACGGGTCGGCCTTGAAGCGCGCAAGCTGGAGATCGCCGAGGCTCTCAAAGACCAGTCCCGTAGCAGCGATGAGCAGGGCGACGACCTCGATGACTCCGATCCCGCCGGGGTCGCTGGCGCCGATGGCCGCAGCGACCGGCCACGCGACGACCCAGAGAAGAACGGCCTGCAGGAGAAAGACGGTGACCAGACTGCGGTAGGGAAAGCTCGCCGGGCGCTTGGCCCGCATGGCTGCATAGCGATAATCCTCCGGCTCGCCCCATTTGCGCCACATCAGGAAGCCTCCGAGACGGAGGCCCCAGACCACGACGATCGCGAGCATCAACCAGTCGCGGGCGGTGAGATCGCCCTCGGCGATCGCGTAGGTCAGCGCGACGACCACGAACCCGAAACCCCACGCCGGATCGACGATGCTGACGTCGGACAGGATGAGGCTCGACAGCCACACCAAGCTCATCACCGCCATCAGCACGATGAGCCCGAACGCGAGCAGCGTGATCACGCAGGTCCGCCTTCGGGCGCCAGGCGGTAGTGGGCCACGAACCACTCGCGGCCGTCGGCGAAGCCAAACAGCTCTGAGACCGCCATGTGGAAGATGCGCCAGCGGTTGAGCCAGGGCCCCGCATTCGCCGAGGCCTTATCGCCGAGCGCGCCGAGCGCGGCATCGCGATTGGCATCGAGCTCATCCAGCCACGCATCGGCGGTGCGCTGGTAATGCGTCCCCGACACGCGCCAGCGGCGCTCGAGGGTCAAGTTGGTGAGCGAGTGCTCGACGTGGCCGAAGCCCGGCATCATGCCCCCGGTGAAGAAGCTCCGGGCCATCCATTCGCCGGGCTGCTCGGCGTCGAAGACGTACGTCGAGCGGCGATGGCAGAAGACGTGCACGAACAGTCTTCCCCCCGGCGCGAGCCAGGTGCCGACCCTGAAGAGCAGCTCGGGCCAGTTGCGTACGTGCTCCAGCATCTCCACACTCGTTACGCGATCGAAACGCTCCACGGTTGTGTAGCTGCCGATCTCGGCCACCTCGTGGGTGACGTTGGTGAGGCCTCCCTCAGAGCAGCGCGAGCGGATCCACTCCCCCTGGGGCGTGGAGTTGCTGATGGCGGTCACCTCACTGCGCGGGAAGTGCTCTGCGATCCAGAGCGACAGCGATCCCCAGCCGCAACCGAGATCGAGCACCCGCATGCCGTCCTTGATGTCCGCGCGCTCGCAGACCAGCCGCAGCGAGTGCTCCTCGGCCGCTCCGAGCGTGGTCGCGCCGGTGTCCCACTGACAGCAGCTGTACTTCAGCCGCGGACCGAGGGTGGCGGCGAAGAACCCCGGTGGCACCTCGTAGTGCTGCGCGTTGGCGTCGTCGGTGCCAATCGCCACCGGCCCCGCGGCCAGCTTCGCGCGCCCCGCGGCGATGTCTGCGTCGCTGCGCGCTGCCTCCCGGGCGGACCGCCGGGCCACCCGGGCGCGAATGCCGGCGCGAATCAGCCCGTCCGGCACCCAGCCACGCTCGGCGGCGACGATTGGCGCCGCACCCAGCGCCCGCAGGGACCGCCCCATCACGGCCGGCCGTCAGGTTTGCAGGCGCCTGGGCGCCCCAGAGCGTGACACGAGCGCCAATCGTCGCCGCTCCGAGTCAGCCCGACATGGGCTTGGCGAAGATCATCTTGCCGGAGGGGTTCTGGAGCACCGAGGTTACCTCCACCTCGGTTTCTTGGCCCACGAGGTCGCGGCCGCCGTCGATGACGACCATGGTGCCGTCGTCGAGGTAGCCGACGCCTTGGTCGTACTCCTTGCCCTGGCGAATGACCTTCACCGAGAGCGGCTCACCGGGCAGCACGGCCGGGCGCAGCGCGTTGGCGAGCTCGTTGACGTTCAACACCTCGACGCCCTGGATCTGCGCGACCTTGTTGAGGTTGAAGTCGGTGGTCACCAGCGACGCCTCGAGGTCCTGCGCCAGGCGCACCAGCTTGGCATCGACCTCATCGATGTCCGGGTAATCCACCTCGCGGACCTGGAAGCCGCCGTTCGCGCTGGCTTTGAGCTCGTCGACCAGCTCGAGGCCCCGTCGGCCGCGAGCGCGTTTGAGGGGGTCCGACGAGTCGGCGACCTGCTGCAGCTCCTCGAGCACGATGGCCGGCACGACGATCTGGCCCGAGAGGAACTTCGAGCGCGCCACGTCGACGATCCGTCCGTCGATGATGGCGCTGGTGTCGATGATCCGCGCCGGCCCAGTGCCGCGCGAGCCACGCGGCCGGATCCCCACCAAGCGGAGGATGTCGACGTGCTTGCGGGCGGCGATGCGGCTGAACACGTAGGCCACCAGAAGCACGACGGGAAGCAGCAGATAGGGGCCGAGGGTCGGCAGCTGCAGCACCGCGAAACCGGCAAGAACGGCCACCAGCAGGCCGACCACGAGCCCGAATGCGCCGACGATCAACTCCCCGGCAGGTCGTCGGTCGGCGGCGCGATCGATCAGGGACAGGCGGGAGCTGAGCCAACGCCCGAGAAGCCCGCCGACGATGAAGCCGACGAGGGCACCGACCAGCACGATGCCCGCCGTGGCGACGTAATGCCACGGCGCGCCGAACTGGGCCTCGAGATCAAAGCTACCCGCGGCTTGGAACGCGCCGAGCCCGCCCAGGAGGGCAAGGACAAGGCGAGAGGCGAGGACGAGCATCAGCCGACTCCTCGATCAGGCCGAGGGGTCTGAGGACCGGGGACGGTCAGGTGGCCAAAGCGCCCTTTGTGGATTCGTCGTCCTCCTCGTCCAGCCTTGTACGGGCGACCTCGTCAAGCAGGTTATCGAGGAATTCCGTCGCCTCATCCTCTTCTTTGTCCTGCGCATACATCAGCTCGCTCGCGAGTATCTTCTTCGCCCTGCCGAACATCTGCTTCTCGCCGGTCGACAAGCCCTTCTCGTGGTCGCGGATGGAGAGGTTCCTCACCACCTCGGCCAGCTCGAAGATGTCGCCGGTCTTGATCTTGTCCCGGTTGTGCTTGAAACGCCGGTTCCAGTTCTTGGGCATCTGAGTGCCGGCGTCCTCGAGGACGTCGAGAACCTTGCGCACCTCTTTCGCGTTGATCACTCGGCGCAGGCCGGCCGCCTCGGCGTTCTCGGTCGGGACCTGGACGGTCATCTCGTTGTAGAGGATCTCGATGGTGAGGTACTCGCGGCGCTGGCCGAGAACCTCGCGCGTCTCCTTGCTCACCACGACCCCTGCGCCGTGGTGGGGGTAGACGACCTTGTCATCAACCTCAAACACTCAACTCTCCCCTTTTCTGGACTGATATCGCGCTTCCCATCAGCGGGGAAACGCAGTTTCCAGGGCACCCGCGATATTCACGACTGCTCCCCATTGTGCCGGGACGCTCGGCGCCCCGTTGCTTTCCGGCCCGATCGCGACGTCGATTCCCGCTCCGCTCACCGCGTGGGCGCGCCGCTCGAAGTGCCCAACGGCCCTTACCGCGCCGGTGAGATCGAGCTCACCGAACACCGCCGCAGGCGGGTCGACCGGCGTCCGCTTGTGCGCGCCGGCGATCGCAAGGGCAATTGCCAGATCCGCCGCCGGGTCGAGCGCGCGGGCGCCTCCCGCGACGCTGACGAAGATGTCGTGGTCGCCCAGGCGGATGCCGCCATGGCGAGCGAGCACTGCGACGATCTGGGCTAGTCGCGCCCGGTCCACGCCCACGGCTTGCCGCCGCGGTGACTCCGCGTGGCTCGGGCTCACCAAGGCCTGGATCTCCACCACGAGGACCCGGGACCCCTCGATGGCCGGAAAGGCACACGCGCCCACACGGCCCGCGAGATCACCCAGGAAGAGCGCGCTTGGGTCGTCGACCGATCGCAGTCCCTGCTCGGTCATCTCGAGGATCCCTGTCTCGTTCGTCGACCCGAAGCGGTTCTTCGTGGCGCGCAGCACGCGGTAGCTGCCTGTGGCGTCGCCCTCGAAGGTCAGCACGCAATCCACGAGGTGCTCCAACAGCCGCGGGCCGGCGAGCGATCCCTCCTTGGTGACCTGCCCGACGACGACGAGCGCGGTGCCCGTTCTCTTGGCCAAGCGCACCAACTCGGCGGCCGCCGCTCGCACCTGCGTGACGCTGCCGGGAGTACCGTCGATGTCCTCTGACCAGAGCGTCTGCACCGAGTCGATCGCACACACGGCCGGAGGGTCGGATTCGAGCGCGCCGACGACGGCCTCTAGGCGGGTCTCCGCCAACACCTCGACGTGGCCGCAGGCCCGCCCCAGCCGGTCGGCCCGCGTGCGTACCTGAGCCGCGGACTCCTCGCCGGTGACCAGCAGCGCCCTCCGATCCGCGGTGCGCGTGGCCGCGAGCGCCTGAAGCACCAGCGTGCTCTTGCCGATACCGGGCTCCCCGCCGAGCAGCACCACCGAGCCGATCACCAGGCCCCCTCCCAGCACGCGATCGAGCTCCTCGATCGAGGTGGCGAAGCGCTGCGCGTCCCGGGTGCCGACGTCGGCGAGCCGCACGGGCCTGGCCGCGTCCGCGGGTGCGGCCCTGCGCGCCTGCGACTCGCGGTAGGAGTCCCACTCGCCGCACTCGGCGCAGCGCCCCTCCCAGCGTGCGGCAACGTGGCCGCACGCCTGGCATACGAAACGGGGCTTGTTACGCGAGGCCTTCTTGGCCCCAGCTTTGTTCGTCGTCAGAGCCCTAGCCGTCGGTCGATTCGCCGTTCGGCTCGTCGCCGCTGCCGGCGGCCGCGCCGACGATCTCGCGCGATTCGGGCGGCCGCTCGGTGAGCGTGACATCGTCGCCATCTCGGTCGACCTCGATCACGGTGCCCTCCGGCAGCTCGCCTGCCAGCACCTTGTCGGCGACCGGGTCCTCGATGAGGCGCTGGATCGCGCGACGCAGTGGGCGGGCACCCATGGTGGGGTCATAGCCCTGCTCAACCAGGAGGTCCTTGGCCGCGTCAGTGAGCTGCAGCGCCAGGTTGTGCTCGGAGAGCTGCTCCTTCAGGCGCACCAGCAGCAGGTCCACGATCTCGGTGATCTGCTCCTTGGTGAGCTTGTGAAAGACGATCACCTCGTCGATCCGGTTGATCAGCTCGGGGCGGAAGACCTTCTTCAGCTCGCCCATGATCTGCGACTTCATGTCCTCGTATGACATGCCGGTCTCGTCGGTCACCGAGAAGCCCAGCGGCGTGTTCCGCGAGATCGTCGCGGCGCCGATGTTCGAGGTCATGATCAGGATCGCGTTGCGGAAGTCGACCGCTCGGCCCTGGGCGTCGGTGAGCTTCCCCTCCTCCAGGATCTGGAGCAGGATGTTGAACACCTCGGGGTGCGCCTTCTCGACCTCGTCCAGCAGCACCACCGAGTACGGCCTGCGCCGAATCTGCTCGGTGAGCTGGCCGCCCTCGTCATAGCCGACGTAGCCCGGGGGCGAGCCGACCAGCCGCGAGACGGCGTGCTTTTCCATGTACTCGGACATGTCGACCTGGATCAGCGCGCTCTCGTCGCCGAACAGGAACTCGGCGAGCGTGCGGGCGAGCTCGGTCTTACCGACACCGGACGGGCCGAGGAAGATGAAGCCACCAGAGGGACGTTTCGGGTCCTTGATGCCGGCACGGGCGCGGCGGATGGCGCGGGAGACGGCGTGGATGGCCGGCTCTTGGCCGATGACGCGCTTGTGGAGCTCGTCCTCCATACGAAGCAGCTTCTGGCTCTCGGCCTCGGTGAGCTTGAACACCGGAATGCCGGTCCACATCGAAACGATGTCGGCGATCTCTTCCTCGCCGATCGAGGCCCGCGGTGCGTCGTCGTTGTTGCGCCACTCCTCCTCGAGCTCGCGCTTCTTGTTCGTGAGGCGCCGCTCCTTGTCGCGGAGGTTGGCGGCCTTCTCGAACTCCTGCGCCTCTATCGCACCTTCCTTCTGCTTGCGGACGGTGTCGATCTCCTCCTCGAGCTCGCGGTACGTCGGCGGAGCAGTCATCGTCCTGATGCGCATGCGCGACGCGGCCTCGTCCATGAGGTCGATCGCCTTGTCGGGCAGGAAGCGGTCGCTGATGTAGCGGTCGGCGAACGATGCCGCGGCCTCCAGCGCCTCATCGGTGATCGTGACGTGGTGGTGTGCCTCGTAGCGGTCGCGCAGGCCGCGGAGGATCTGAGTGGTCTCCTCCTGGCTCGGCTCGTCGACCTTCACCTGCTGGAAGCGCCGCTCCAGCGCGGAGTCGCGCTCGAGGTACTTCCGGAACTCGTCGAGGGTCGTCGCGCCGATGGTCTGCAGCTCGCCACGCGCCAGGGCGGGTTTGAGGATCGAGGCCGCATCGATGGCGCCCTCGGCGGCACCCGCGCCGACGAGATTGTGGAGCTCGTCGATGAACAGGATGATGTCGCCGCGCTGGCCGATCTCCTTCATCACCTTCTTCAGGCGCTCTTCGAACTCACCGCGGTACTTCGAGCCCGCGACGAGCGCCGCGAGGTCGAGGGTGTAGATCTGCTTGTCGCGCAGGAGGTCCGGCACCTGATCCGAGGAGATGCGAGCGGCCAGGCCCTCGACGACGGCGGTCTTTCCGACGCCGGGCTCGCCGATCAGCACCGGGTTGTTCTTGGTGCGACGCGAGAGGATCTGCATCATCCGCTCGATCTCGGTCTGGCGACCGACCACGGGGTCGAGCTTGCCCTCGGCGGCCATCTTGGTGAGGTTGCGTCCGAACTGGTCGAGCAATTTGCTCGACTTCTTGCCCTCGCCTTGTCCGCCGCCGGAGCCGCCGCGGGTCTGACGACCGCCCGGTCCGGACAGCATCCGGATGATCTCGTTGCGGATCTTCTCCGAGTCGGCGTCGAAGTCGGCCAGGATCCTGGCGGCGACGCCCTCGTTCTCACGCACGAGCCCGAGCAGGATGTGCTCGGTGCCGATGTAGTTGTGGCCGAGCGACAGCGCCTCGCGCAGCGCTAGCTCGAGCACCTTCTTCGCACGGGGCGTGAAGGGGATCTGACCGGAGGTCACCTCTTCGCCAGAACCGACGATCCGCACCACCTGAGCGCGTACGTCATCGACGGTGATCTCGAGACCTTCGAGCACGCGCGCGGCGAGGCCCTCCTCCTCGCGGAGCAGGCCGAGCAGGATGTGCTCGGTTCCGATGTAGTTGTGCTTGAGGGTGCGGGCCTCTTCCTGAGCGAGGACCACGACCTGCCGCGCTCGTTCGGTAAAGCGCTCAAACATCGGGCTCTGGCCTCCTTCTCGCCGCGTGGGGCGGTCGTTTGCTTCGGCCACGCTCGATTCCCAGGGGAGTGCCGGAAAGTGCGGCGAGGTGGGTGTTCAGATGGCCGAGCAGAGATCGAAAGGGTAGCACGATGCACCCTGCCGTCCGCCCTGGAACGGCAGTCTCCGAACTCGACGATTGACGAGTTCTCGGGCCGTAACCGCAACGCGGACGACGCCTTCACCATGCATCATCGGAAGGTGCGGTGGCCGGGTTGAGCGATAGCGAAGGTCTCGCTCGGCCTTCCTGCGCGGGCGAGTGCGAGTGGGGCTGACGAATGCCCCTGCAGTCCACGGGGCCGCGCTCGGGATCGCGGCCGCCAGCGTCGGCACGGGTCAGCGTGCGGCCGCCCCGCCATCCCTCGAAAGGTGTACCGACAGCAGCAGCACGGCCGCGCCAGCCCGCTCATTCGCCTGCCTGCGGCCGGGCGATCGGTCGTGTCAGACACGCCCTCGCACGGTGATACGGACTAGGTGTTGCGGACCTTGCGGTCCTGGTCCGGATAGGCAAGGAGGCCCATCTGCCGGGCGCGCTTCACGGCACGGGCGACCTGCGACTGCTGGCGCCGCGAGAGGCCGGTGATCCGCCGCGAGCGGATCTTGCCGCGCTCGCTGATGAAGCGGTGCAGCTGTGGGTAGTTCTTCCAATCCAGCTCCTCGAGCGCAAGCTGCGGGCGGCGCTTGCGCGGCCCTTGTGCCGGCTTGCCTTTCCTGCCGTTGCGTTTACGTGGCTTCGCCATGGTTCCTTCGTTGCGTGAGGCGGTCGGGGACTATAGCGGCTGCGGCTCAGTCGCGGCGGGCCGGGAACAGCACGACCTCGCGAATGGACGCTCGGTTGGTCAGAAGCATTGCGAGGCGGTCGATCCCCAGACCGAGACCGCCGGTTGGAGGCATGCCGTGCTCCAGCGCGATGAGGAAGTCCTCGTCGTGGGGTTGTGCCTCGTCGTCGCCCGCGGCGAGCTCCTGGGCGGCCATCTCGAAGCGAGCGCGCTGGTCGTCCGGGTCGTTCAGCTCGGTGAATGCGTTGGCAATCTCCATTCCGCCGGCGAAGGCCTCGAAGCGTTCTGTCATCTCCGGGTCATCGGGCGTGCGCTTGGCGAACGGCGAGAGCGACAGCGGGTAGTCGTACAGGATTGTCGGCTGGATCAGCCTCGGCTCGAGCGCCTGGGTGAGCAACGAGTCGACCAGCTTCGGCCAGATCGTGGTGTCGCCGGCCTCGTAGCCGGCGTCGCGCATCGCCTGACGCAGGTCGTCCTCGTCGGTGCGCTCTCGAATGTCGATGCCCGACTCCTCCGTGAGGGCCTCGGCGAAGGGCAGGCGCTTCCACCGCGCGCCGAAGTCGATCTCCTCCTCGCCCCATGGCACGCTCGCCGAGCCGGTGGCCTCGGCGGCGGCGGCCCGCACCATCTCCTCCAGCATGTCCATCACATCGCGGTAGTCGGCGTAGGCCTCGTAGGTCTCGAGCATCGTGAACTCGGGGTTGTGCTTGAAGCTGACGCCCTCGTTCCGGAAGTCCTTTCCGAGCTCGTATACGCGCTCCAGGCCGCCGATGATGCAGCGCTTGAGATAGAGCTCGGTGGCAATCCGCAGGTAGAAGTTCCGGTCGAGCGTGTTGTGATGGGTCACGAAGGGCCGCGCCGCCGCGCCGCCGTAGAGGGGTTGCAGGACCGGCGTCTCTACCTCGACGAAGCCGCGATCATCGAGGTAGCGCCGCACCGCCGAGATCGCCTTGGCGCGCGTGATGAAGAGCGTCCGGGCATCATCGTTGGCCATCAGGTCCAGGTAGCGTCGCGCGTAGCGCAGCTCCGGGTCCTTGAGCCCGTGGTGCTTGTCCGGCGGCGGGCGCAGCGTCTTCGAGAGCAGGGTGAAGTCGTCGACCGCGACGCTCAGCTCGCCGCGCCGCGTGCGGGTGACAGGGCCCTCGGCGCCGATGATGTCGCCGAGATCGAGATCGCTCAGCGCGGCAAGGCGCTCCTCGTCCAGCCGGTCGATCGAGGCCCAGAGCTGGATCTTCCCCGATCGGTCCGCGAGGTCCATGAAGACGACCTTGCCCTGACCGCGGCGGCCGGTGATCCGCCCCGCGACCCGCACCGCCTCCTCGGATGACTCATCGGCCGCCAGGGGCTCGTTGGCCTCCCGGACGGCGCCGATCTCCTCGCGCCCCGGATAGGCGGTGGGGAAGGGGTCGACGCCCCGTGCCCGGATGGCGGCAAGCTTGCTCCTGCGTTCGGCGATGAGGCGATCGATGCCCCCCGCGTCGGCGGCGTTAGGCGTCCGCACCCGCCTCGATGCCCACGATCGTGTACGTGATCGCGCCCCGCGGGGCGGGGATGGTGACCTTCTCGCCCTTCTTGCAGCCGAGTAGCGCCTTGCCGACGGGGCTCTCGTTGGAGAGCCGGCCCTTGCGGGGGTTCGCCTCGGCGGAGCCCACGATCGTGTACTCGAGAGTGCTCTTCTTGCGCCCCTCGCGCAGGATTACCCGAGCGCCGATCGAGACGCTGTCGGTCGACAG
>JAOTZF010000096.1 GCA_029861485.1 Thermoleophilia bacterium
CGTACCTGATGCCGAAATCACCACCGCGGGGCCGGCTGATGTCGCCGACGAGCACCCGAGGGGAGCCGGGGTTGGCCTTGCGGTGGGACTTGATCACACGCAGGATCGTGCGCAGGGCGCGGTCATGACCCCATCGCCGCCAGTGTCGGTTCGGGCCCCGGCGCAGGATCGGATCCCATGTCGTGTAATGGACCCCCGACGCGGGTAGCTGCACTCCGCGTCGCAAGCGGCCGGAGGTATGGGATCCGCGGGACCGGGATTTCCGCAGGTGGATCTTGGCGGGGCGAGCGACGGTGGTACCCGGCTCTGCGGATGACCCCGGGTCCGGCGCGGTAGCCGGAGGAGGCGCCGCGGGCGGAGTCACCGGCAGCGAGGTGGCTGCCTGACCGGCCGGCGAGCCGGTCGCCAGGACGACGACGCCTGTCGCCCCGCCCACGCCGGCAAGAAGCGCACTTACGCCGATCACAGGGAGGGGGCGTCGCACGGCACGTCACGCTAAGTCTCGGGCACCAGCAGTAGGGCGCATCGGTCCGGCGGGAACCGATTTCCGCATAACGCGGTTCCGAGGCGACCCCCTCGCCCGGGTCAGGCCGCGACGAGCTCACAGAGGATGTTGTCCATGCCTGTCAGCGTGGGGCCGCGTTCGCTTTCCACCACGGCATAGCCGAGTTCCCGAGCACGTCCGGCGATAGCCGCTCGATCGTTGTCCGCTGGGATGATGATCTCGAACCGCTCGAGGCCGAGGCCCTCGGCCGGGCGGGCAGAGCGATTGCGGCTCTGCCAGACGTTGGCACCGATGTGGTGGTGGTAGCCGTCTGAGGCGAGGAAAAGCGCACCGGGCATGGTGGTGGCGATCTCCAGCCCGATCGCCTGCTCGAAGAACCGCGCCGCGGGTGGCAGGGTGGAGACCCGCAGATGTACGTGGCCCATCCGGGTCTGCGGTGCCAGCTCGTGCGACGTCTGGGTCGGGTCCCCGGCCTCCAGAACCCCCTGGGCGTCCAGAGGCAGGGTGGCCATCCTCAGCTTTCCGTCCTCGTACTGCCACTCAGCCTGCGGTCGGTCGCGGTAGATCTCGATGCCGTGATCGTCGGGATCGGAGAGATAGAGGGCCTCGCTCGCGATGTGGTCGGCGACGCCCTGCAGCGGCACCCGCTCCTCGATGAAGTGCGCGAGAGCGCGGCCGAGATCCTGGCGGTTTGGCACCAGGAGCGCGAAGTGGAACAAGCCGGGGGTTCCCGGGGCCGCCGGGCCGCCCGGCCGCTCGACAAGCCGCAGCAGCGACCGCCGCTCGGTGCCGAGCTCGGCCGACCCGACCGCCCTCGCCCGGAGTAAGAGGCCGATGGTGTCCTCGTAGTAGGCGATCGAGCGGGGGAGGTCGGCGACGCTGAGGGTTACCGCTCCCATCTCCAGGGTTTGCGCGCGCTGCTCGCTCACGGTGCGACCCTAGTCCTCGGGGCCGGGCCGCCGCCCGTCACACCAGTCTGAGCTGGCGCGGCGGCCCGGCCCGCTCCGTGGACGCCACTCGCAGAGGCATCCGCACGCCACCGGCCTCCCGAACGAGCTCGTCGATCGTCGCGCCGAGCCGCCTGCGCTCGCTCTCGGGGGCGAAGCGGCCCTGGCCATAGCGACGCCGGTAGTCGCACAGAAGGTCCGGCCGGTTCTCCGCCAGCCAGGTCATCATCAGCTCTCTCACGCCGGGCGCGAGGTGGAGGTACACCGAGCCGATCGAGGTTGCGCCCGCGTCGACTGCCCGGCGCACGACGCGCCGCAGTTGCTCGCGGCCGTCCGAGACGCCGGGAATCACCGGCGCGATCAGCACGCCGCACGAGACGCCGAGCTCGCTGAGCTTCGCGACGGTCTCGAGGCGACGCTCCGGTCGGGGGGTATGCGGCTCGGTGCCGCGCCAGACGTCAATGTCGAGGCAGCCGATCGACAAGGAGGTGCTGACCTCGGTGCGCTCAGAGGCCTCGGCGAGCAGCTTCGCGTCCCGCTCGATGAGTGTCGACTTGGTCAGGATCGAGAACGGATTGCGGGCGTGGCTGAGAGCGCGGATGATGCCGCGCGTCAGCCGGTAGCGCCCCTCGACGGGCTGGTACGGGTCGGTATTGGTGCCCATTGCGATGTGGTCTGCGCCCCAGCCGCGCGCCGCCAGCTCGTCCCGAACGCGCTCCACCGCGTTGACCTTGATCACGATGCGGCGATCGAAGTCCTCGCCGATATCGAGCCCCAGGAACTCGTGCGTGGGCCGTGCAAAGCAGTAGACGCAGGCGTGGCTGCACCCACGGTAGGCGTTGATGGTCCAGCGGAACCGCATTCGTGACCGCGGATGGACCGCGTTGATGAGCTTCTTGGCGTGGACGTGGAGCAGCTCGAGATTGCTCAACTCGTCGCGGCCCGGTCGCCAGTTGCCGGGATCGAAGAGCCGAGGGTGGTCGGCCTCGTGGTCGGTGAGGCGCCAGCGCAGCTTCGGGCGAGCTGTCGGCTCTCCAGATCCCATGCGGGGAGAATAGAACATATGTTCGCGTCACCAAAAGGCCCGACCGCGCGATGCGACGGCTCCGAGTTCGCTAGGTGCGCTGCTGCCGAGCGGGCCAGTCGGGCTCGTGACCCTCGGCGAGGGCCGCGATGCGCCGGGCGAGGCGCTCGAAGATGAAGGCGTGGGCCGGCGCGATCGCGTACCAGTAGGCGCGGCCGCCGAGGCCGCGCGGCTGGAAGATGGCGCGCTGCGTCAAGACGCTTCCGTGCCCGTTTCGCTCAGCGCGCCACTCCAGCCAGGCCTGACCGGGCACCTTCATCTCGGCCCTCAGGCGCAGATGCTCCGGCGTGACCTTCTCGACTCGGAAGAAGTCGAGCGACTCACCGACGCCGAGCTCGTCGGGGTGACGCCGGCCCCGTCGCATTCCCACTCCGCCGATGAGCTTGTCGGCGAGGCCGCGGAGGTCCCAGAGCCAGCCACCGACCAGCCAGCCGCGGCGGCCTCCGAGGGCGCTTGCGATCTGGATGAGCCGCTCCGGCTCCGCGGAGCTCGTGACCTCGCGTACGTCGCTGAGCAGGGTTCCGCCCGACCAGCCCGGGTCGCTCGGGTGCGGCTCCTCCGGTGTGCGCGTGGGGCTTGCTCCCGTCCAGCGCGTCGGGACGTCGCTACCGGCCATTCCCCCCACGGCGAGCCGAATCGTCTTCTCCAGCTCGAGCGGCTCTCGGGGCACGATCTGGTCGATGGCGTGATCCCTCACGACGACGTCGTTCATGAGGCTGCCGATCAGCGGGCGCACCAGTCCGATCGGGAGCGGAGTCACGAGGTTGATCCAGTGGCGAGACAGGGTTGGGCTGAGGGGCTGAACGGGGAAGATCAACCGCCGCTTCAGGCCCACAACGTCCGCGTAGCGATCCATCAGCTGGCGGTAGGTCACCACGTCCGGACCACCGACCTCAAGCACCCGCCCGAGCGCGTCGGGATTCCCCGCGACCCCGACCAGATACGCAAGCATGTCGCGGATGCCGATCGGCTGGCAGAGCGTCTTGTTCACCCAGCGCGGCGTGATCATCACCGGCAGTAGCTCCACGAGCGCGCGCAGCATCTCGAACGACGCGCTGCCGGAGCCGATGATCACGGCAGCCCGCAGCTCCGTCGTCGGTACGGAGCCCGAGGCGAGGATTCGCCCGACCTGGTGGCGGCTCGCGAGGTGACGAGACAGTTTGTCGTCGGGGTCGCCGAGACCGCCGAGGTACACGATCTGGCCTACTCGTGCGCGACCGGCCGCATCGCGGAACGCCCGGGCCGCCGCCGCGTCGGCCTCGGCGAAGTCGCGGTCGCCTCCCATCGAGTGCACCAGGTAGTACGCGACATCGGCTCCTTCGAGCGCGTCCGCCGTCGTGTCCACGTCGGTGATGTCGCCCTCGACGACCCGGACGTGGTCGCGCCAGGGGCGATCGTCGAGCTTTGCGGGATTGCGAGCGATGCACGTCACCTCGTGGCGGGCGTTGAGCAGCTCGGGCACGAGGCGGCCGCCGATGTACCCCGTTGCTCCTGTGACGACGACTTTCATGTACGCACCGTACGCGGCAAGGGCGCCTTCTGGACGTCCGTCCGGGCGATCGGCTCCACGACGTCGGCGAAGATCTCTGCGCAGCGCCCCCGGGTGAAGGTGAGCGGATGCGGGCGGCAGGCCTCGCGGTCGCAGTCGAGGGCCCGCGTGATGGAGGAGGCGAGGTCATCGACCGTCCGCACCACCCCATTGACTTGCGGCAGCCAGCCGTCGGTGAGAATGGCGGCACTTCGAGGGCCGCCCACCGCGGGACTCATCGGCGCTTACGCGGGAAGACGTCGAGCAGCAGAGACGACACCCGGTCGAGGATCAACACCCCGTCCAGGTGGTCCATCTCATGCAGGATGACGCGCGCCTCGAAGCCCCTGGCCGAGACCTCGCGGCGGGTCCCGTCCAGGTCGGTGTGGCTGACGGTGATCTCGGTTGCCCGGCGAATGTTGGCGGTGATGTCGGGCAGGCTCAAGCAGCCCTCGCGACCGACCTCCTGCCCGTCGGCGGCGATGATCTCCGGGTCGATGAGCCAGAACGGCGGATGAGGGTCGGAGACCTTCTTGTGCTGGCCGCAGTCCACATAGGCCATGCGCCACATTGCGCCGATCTGGGGTGCCGCGATTCCGACCGTGCGCGGGTAGTGCCGCGCGGTGTCCCGCAGGTCCTCGGCCAGTCGGGCCGCGGCTGGACCCGGGGTGCCGATCGGGGCCGCAGGGGTCTTCAGCCGGCGATCCGGATAGCGAACGACGTCGCGGATCACGTCGCGTTAGATGATCTCGTCGGCGTCCAGGGACAGCGAGCATTCGACTCCGGTGCCCTCGGCGAGCTTCGCGAGCTCTACGCGCAGCGCCTCGGGGTCCATACGGTCCGGCAGCGTCGCTGCGATGCCGAGCACGTATAAGGGCGGATCGCCGACGAGGCGCGAGGAGAGATCGATGATGTTGGCGCCCCGATCGGAAAGGAGCGCGCTGAAGGCGTTGACGATGCCCGGCCGGTCCGCTCCATAGACCGAGATGACACACTGCTCGCCCTCGGCGCGGTTCTCGGCGGGATCGGCCGGGCCGGTCCACAGTCCCAGTCCAAGCTCTCGTGCGACTGGCTCGAGGGCATTCCGTACCGACTCCTCCGTCACGTCGTCGGGTACGGCGACGACGAGCATGATGGCGAATGAGCCACGAAGCAGTGCGGCCCTCGCGTCTTCCAAATTGCCGCCGACATCCAACAGGGCGCCGGTGATGGCGGCGACGATTCCGGGCCTGTCCGCCCCGACGGCGGTGATGGCGATTTCTCGCATCTGCCGGGCCAATCTAGCTCAGGGCGGTGATCGTGGAACGAGGCCGGAAGGGGCGAAGCGCTCGGTGCCGAAATCCGGCAGTGCGGCATCCGCCGCATCGGCCTTTCGAACTGGAGTGATCATGGCTGGATCACCGCAAATGTCCTCATCCACCGCAGCTGAGCTCAAGGGGGCCAACGGCTCCGAGAGCGCTCCGAGCGGGGCCGATCGCGTTGCGGCCGCCGTCGCGGAGCTGATGAACGTTTCAGCTGAGGGTGGCCGGAGCTGGCTCTCCTCGCGAGACCCCGGGCGGGCCCCCTTATCGCATACCTCGATGAAGGCATGGCTGGTCCGCTCGTTGTTCCTGCTGCTCGCCGCCACGATCGTGCTGGCGACTGCTCTCGCCGGCCTCGGCTTGCTCAGCGCCCTCGAGACCGCCACCGTTCTGGCGCCGGTCGCTACCCTCAGCGCCGCGGTGTTCGGCTTCTACTTCGGCGATCGCGAGAATCACTAGCCCGCCGCTCATGCGGTGAGCGCCCTCCTGCTCGGCCTGGGCGCCGGGTTCGGCTGGGGCATCTCCGACTTCCTCGGCGGCCTGGCGAGCCGTCGCGGGCCCTTGATCGCCGTACTCACGGTGTCCCAGCTGGCGGGGCTCGTGCTGATGTTCGCGATTCTCGCCACCGCGACGCCGGCCCTTCCCAGCGCTCCGGCGCTCGGCTGGGCCGTGCTCGCAGGTCTCGCGGGAGGCATCGGCGTGTTCGCGCTCTATCGAGGAATGGCGATCGGCTCGATCAGCATCATCGCTCCGATCAGCGCCCTGGCCGTGGTCGTGCCGGTCGCGGTCGGCTTGGCGCGCGGAGAGCGCCCCGAGGACCTCGAGATGGTCGGCATCGTCCTCGCCATCATCGGGTCGGTGCTTGCGGGAAAGGTGCCGGGCAAGGCGTCCACAAGCGGGGTGGGGATCGCGATCCTTGCCGCGCTTGGCTTTGGGTGGGGGTTCGTCTTCATCGATCTCGCCGCCGAGGACGGCGCAATCTGGGCGTTCACGACCGCGCGCGCCGCTGCGTCCGTCGCGATTCTCGCTACGGCCCTGATGGTGCTCGGAATCCCGAGGCTGGCGCGCGAGGTGGCCGTGATCGCGGGCGCGGCCGGCTCGATCGAGGCGAGTGCCGGCCTAGCGTTCGCCCTGGCCACCACCGTCGGTCTTCTGAGCGTCGTCTCGGTGCTCTCCTCGCTCTACCCGGCCGTGACAGTCGGGCTTGCGTTCATCGTCCTCGGTGAGCGCCTGGGGCGGACCCAGTGGCTGGCGGTGTCCCTCGTCCTCGTGGGCGTGGCCGCCATCGCGGCGGGCTAGTCGGGAGCTTCCAGGGAGAGAAAGAGCGTGACTCGGCGTCGCCTTCAGCGCGACGGCGTGCCCCGCTTTCCTCAGGCCGGCCTGAGGACTCCCCATGCGGTCACGAGCCCCCACGTGCCGGCGCGGTAGGTCGAGAGGCCGTCGATCATGACGCCGTGCCGACCCATCAGGCCGGCCAGCTCGTAGCTCGCGAGTGGGCGATAGTGACGCCGGCCAAGGATGCGGAGCGCGAATACGTGGGCTCTCGTACCGAGG
>JAOTZF010000004.1 GCA_029861485.1 Thermoleophilia bacterium
GCGAGGTCGTGTTCCACGCGGAGCTCATCGATGAGGCGATCGGGCGCGTTGCTGCCGACCTCCAGACGCACGGCGTGGCCGAAGCGTCGCCGGTGCAGCTGCACCTCGACCGCCCCCATCAGGTCCTCGGCCTCGTCCATGGAGATCGCGATGTCGGCATCTCGAGTGATTCGGAATGTGACGATGTTCTCGATCTGCATGCCCGGGAAGACGCGGCGGAGATTGGTCGAGATCACGTCCTCCAGTAGCACCAGGCCCTCGGGCCCCTCGACGAAGCGCGGCAGCCGAGGCGGCACTTTGACCCGGGCGAAGCGTGTCTCGTCGCTGGCCGGATCGCGTACGGTCAAGCCGAGATTGAGCGACAGGCTCGAGATGTAGGGAAACGGGAGCCCGGGTCCGACGGCCAGCGGCGTCAGGGCGGGGTAGACCAGTTCTTCGAACCAGCCGGTTAGCCGCATGCGCTCTGCCTCGCTGACCTCGTCGATGCCGCGCACGTCGATGCCCGTCGCCGAGAGCGCGGGCCGAAGCTCGTCGCGCCACAGCGCGCACTGCTCGTCCATCAACTCGCGTACGCGCAGCGAAACCCGTGACAGGGTCTCCTCGCGCGGCAGCCTGTCCGGGGTGCTGATGCCGCGGCCTTCGGCCAGCGCATCCATGTGGCCGGCCACCCTCACCATGAAGAACTCGTCGAGGTTGCCCGAGAAGATCGCGAGGAACTTGCAGCGCTCCAGCAGCGGCTGTGACGGGCTGGCTGCGAGGGCCAGCACGCGGGCGTTGAACTCCAGCCAGGAGAGCTCGCGGTTAATGTAGAGCGACGGGTCCTTGAGCGCTCGCTCGCTACCCATTCCGCTGGTGACGGTGGTGGCCATGCCTCATTGTCTCGCTTCAGGGGCCCCGTCAGCCTATCCGCAGCTGTGAAAAACCCGATGTTGCATCACGGGCAACATCGGTTACCCGATCCGGCGGGCTTGAGCGGCGCGGTGCTAGAACCGGGAGCGCGTGATCAGGACCACGATCCCGATCAGCAGCACCACCGCGACGATCAGGGCAGCGATCAAGGAGACCCCGAGCACGAGCGGGATCGCCACGACCATGGCCTGCGAGAGGGCGATCACCCAGAGCACGTCACGCAGCAAGCCATGCTTGGCCAGCTTGAACGACGCCCACGCGGCGAGCACGGTCACGACCGAAGCCACGAGCACCACGAGCAGCAGGCTCGGGCGCCAGGCGATGATGGCCACGACCTCTGCCACGGCGATGATCGCCGCGGCCATGATCCTGCGGCCGGCCAATGGGCTGCGGTGCTCGCGGCTTACCCGACCGTCGGCGTCAGCCTCGATTACCAGAGGATCGGACATGGACCCAGCCTAGCCGCCCGGCGGGGCGCGGGTCTCCGGAGTGTCGGGCTGGGCCACCCACGTGCGATAGCTCGGCCCGAGAATGGCCGCCGCGCGCTGCGCCCGCTCTGGCGCGGAGAACAGACCCGCGACGGCTCCTCCCGAGCCACACAGCACCGCCTGATCGGCACCTGCGGCCCGTAGATCCCGCACCACCCGGCCGAGGCGCGGCCTCAGCGAGAGCGCGGCGTGCCACAGATCATTGCGGGGAGACGCCTCGGCAGCGGCGGGAAGCGGCTCGTGCGGCGCGCGGTCGAAGGCGGCGTAGACGCAAGGGGTGGAGAGGTGGACACCCGCGTCCACGACGAGCACGTTCAGGCCCGGAAGGGGCGCCGCGGTCCGCAGTTGGTGGCCGCGCCCCGCCGCCCACTGCGTGCCGCCGCGAATGAAGAACGGCACGTCCGATCCCACCTGCTCGGCCACCTGCACGAGCTCGTCGTCCGCCAGCCCGCAGGCATGCACGACGTTCGTCGCCCGGAGGACCGCGGCGGCGTCGCTGGAGCCGCCACCGAGCCCGGCCTGTGCGGGGATCCTCTTGGTGATCGTCACCGCGACGGGCAGGGCTCGGCCGACCTGGGCCTCGAGGGCATCGAGGGCCGACGACGCCAGGTTCTGGGGGCCCGGGGCGACCGGGCAGTCGACCCGTCGACGGGAGTCGAGCGCGACTCGCACGGTGTCCTGCGGAGCGCTCAGAGCGATCATCAGGCTCTGCAGGGGGTGGTAGCCGTCCGGCGCTACCGGGCCGACCCGCAGCACGAGGTTCAACTTCGACGGGGCAGCCAGGGTCAGCTCGGCCACCCGAGCTCCCCATATAGGGCCACGAAGTCCTCCGGCGCAAGCGCGTCCGCTCGTGAGGCGGGATCCCGGCCGAGCCGCTCGAGCGCGAGCCGCACGGCATCGCGATCGGCGCCCGTCATGCCGAGGCCCGTCGCGAGGGTCTTGCGGCGGTGGGCGAAAGCTGCGCGGATCAGGGTCCGCAGACCGCTTGGCAGCGGTGCGGCGAGCCGCTCGAGCCCGAGCAGCGTGGAGTCGACTCTCGGGCGCGGCATGAAGACCTCGCGGCCTACCGAGCGGCGAAACGTGGGGGTGACGGTGAGGGCCATCTGGACCGATGCGGCGCTATACGCCTTGCTGCCGCGCGAGGCGGTCCAGCGCTCGGCGATCTCGCGCTGGACCATCACGCACCAGCGGGTGATCTGTGGTGCGCGGGCGATGCTCTCCAGCATGATCGGCGTCGCGATGTCATACGGCAGGTTCGCGACCATGCGCGTGGGCGGGGGGTCCAAGGCCTCCAGTTCGACATCCATCGCGTCGGCCCAGATCACGTGCACGTTGTCGATCCCGTCCAGGGCGTCGGTCAGCGCCGGCTCCAGCCGCGTGTCGAGCTCCACCGCATGGACGGTGGCGGCCGCCGCCGCGAGCGCGCGGGTGAGCACCCCGACTCCGGCGCCGATCTCCAGTACGACGTCGTCCGGCCCGACCAGCCCCTCTCGCACCGCGAGGTCCGCGAGGTTCTCGTCGAGCAGGAAATGCTGTCCGAGATCGGTGTTCGGCCGTAGGCCGTGGGCCTCGAGCAGCCGGGCAACCCGCAGCCGGGAGCTACCAGCCGAAGACTCGGGCGGCGTTGGCGCTGGTGACGGCGTCGAGTTCCTCCGGGCTTGTGCCGCGCACCTCCGCGATGGCGGCCAGGGTGTGGGCCAGGTTGGCCGGTCGATTCGGCCGGCCGCGGCGGGGCTCGGGGGCGAGGTAGGGACTGTCGGTCTCCACGAGCAGGCGGCCGGATGGCACGCACGCCGCCGCACGCCGGAGCTCGTCGGACTTCTTGTAGGTCACCGGGCCGGCGAAGCTCACCCAGTAGCCGCGCGAGAGCACCTCCTCGAGATGCTCGGTAAGGGTGAAGCAATGCAGGATGATCTCCAACCCTTCGCCACTCTCGGCCAGGATGCGCAGGGTGTCCTCGGCCGCCTCGCGTGTATGGATCACCACGGGCAGCCCCAGCTCCCGCGCGAGACCGAGCTGGGCGATAAAGGCCTCGGCCTGGATCTCCCGCGGTGAATGGTCGCGGAAGTAGTCCAGCCCGCACTCCCCGATGGCGACGACCTGAGGGTGCGTGCCGAGCTCCCGGAGCCACTCCAGATCGGCCGTAGTGAAGGTGGAGGCGTCGTGCGGGTGTACCCCGACGGTGGCGCTCACGCCCTCATGGGCCTGGGCGAGTGTGATGGCACGCTCGCTGGATTCGCAGCCGACTCCGATCGTGACGATCCTCTCCACTCCGACCTCGGCGGCCTCAGAGATGGCCTCGTGCGCGGGCAACGGCAGGACCTCGGAATCGAGATGGCAGTGGGAATCGACTATGCGAAGTCCTCCACCTTGGGGAACAGCGGACCGGTGGGCTCGACCCTGGCCCCGGCGATGCCCCTGCCCCAGACGGCGCCCGCGAGCCCCACCGCGCCGGGGTCCTGGCCAAGCGCGCGCAGCGCCGCCTCGGACGATCCCGGCATGTACGGCCACAGGATGACGCTGGTGATGCGAAGGCCCTCGGCGAGGCTCGCGAGCGCCTGGTCGAGCTCGGCGGCCTTGGCATCGTCCCTCGCGAGCCTCCAGGGCGCGCGTTCCTCGACCAGCCGGTTGAGTCGTCGCACGAGCACCCATGCCTCATCGGCCGCCCGGGTCAGGTCGAGCGCCTCGAATGCCTCGGTCACCGCCGCGACAACCTGGGCGGCTTCGGCGGCGAGTGCGCCGTCATCTCCTCTATCGGCCGGCACGACGCCATCGCGGTAGCGGCCCACCATGCTGGTCGTGCGGTTCAGCAGGTTCCCGTACTCGTTGGCGAGCTCCCCGCTGTAGCGTGCCTCGAAGCCCTCCTGGGTGAAGGTGCCGTCCTCGCCGAAGCGGATCTCGCGAGCCAGGTAGTAGCGCAGGGCGTCGATACCGAACGCCTCGATGAACGGGAACGGGTCGATCACGTTGCCGACCGTCTTGCTCATCTTCTCGCCGCCCTTCAGGACATAGCCATGGATGAAAAGGCGCCGCGGCGGTGGAAGATCGGCCGCCATGAGCATGGCCGGCCAGATCACCGCATGGAACTTCAGGATGTCCTTGGCCATCAGCTGCAGGTCCGCCGGCCAGAGGTCCTCGGAGGCGCCGGCTGCTTGAGCATCGGGGAAGCTGAGCGCCGTCACGTAGTTCAGCAACGCGTCGACCCAGACGTAAATGACCTGCTCGTCGTCCCAGGGCACCCTCACGCCCCAGTCGAGCTTCGCCCTCGTGATCGACAGGTCCTCGAGATCCTCGATCATGCGGCGGGCCTCGTTTGCGCGGTGCCCGGGTAGCACCCAGTCCGGATGTGCGTCGTAATGTGCGAGCAGCAGCTCGCGGAAATCGGTGATTCGGAAGAACCAGTTGGTCTCCTCCACCCACTCGACCGGAGTCTTGTGGATGGGGCAGGTCGTGTCCGGACCGAGCTCCGCCTCCGTGTAGAAGGCCTCTGAGGCGGCGCAGTACCAGCCGCTGTAGGTGTCGCTGTAGATGTGACCGTTGTCGTAGATCTTCTGTACGAGCTCCTGCACCTTTTCCACGTGCTCGTCCCGGGTCGTGCGAATGAAGAAGTCGTGGCTCGAGGCCAGAACGTCCCCGAGAGCGCGGAAGCGTTCCGACAGCAGGTCCGCGTGCTCTCGAGGGCTGCGGCCGGCCTCCTCGGCCGACCGGGCCACCTTGATCCCGTGCTCGTCGGTTCCGGTGAGAAAGAAGACCTCGTCGCCGCACTGGCGCCGCTGCCGGGCGATGATGTCGGCCATGATCGTCGTGTACGCGTGCCCGATGTGGGGCTCGGCGTTCACGTAGTAGATCGGCGTCGTCAGGTAGAAGCGTCCGTCGGCCATGACCGCAGTCTACGGCGCAGATTCAGACTCCCTAGCCAGCTCCAGAGCTGCTGCGTACGCCGCGTTTTTCGAGGCCGCTCCCAGCGCCGCGACGATCTTGGCCGATGCGCGTGCGCCGACCCCACTCTGCGCCAGCAGCCTCAGCGCGGGCCTGAGGTCCGGAGCCTCCTCGGCGGCGACCGCCGGGGCGAGCACCAGGGTCACCTCGCCGCGCACGGTCGTGCCCAGCTTTTCCGCTGCCTCGCCGGCGGGGCAGCGGATGATCTCCTCATGGAGCTTGGTCAGCTCCCGACAGATCGTGATTTCCCGGTCCGGATCCCGCTCGGCCAGCAGCTCGAGCAGCCGCGTGACCCGGTTCGGGCTCTCGAAGCCGACCAGCGCGACCCGCAGACCGTCGTAGGCGTCAAGCAGCTGGCGGAGCTCGGTGGCCTTGCGCGGGAAGAAGCCCACGAAGGCGAACGCACGCTCCGCCATGCCCGCTGCCGCGATCGCCGAGGTGACGGCGCTCGGGCCGGGGATCACGCTCACCTCGAGGTCGGCTGCGTGGGCCGCGGCGACGACCCGGGCTCCCGGGTCGCTCACGCTCGGCATGCCCGCGTCGCTCACGAGCACCACCGAGTCGCCGGAGCGGACCCGCTCCAGAATGGTCGCGGTGCGCTCGGCCTCGTTGTGCTGATGTACCGACATCACCTCGGCGTGGGCACCTACGTGCTGGGTCAGGATGCGGGTGCGACGTGTGTCCTCACACGCGATCAGATCGGCATCCCGAAGGGCAGCGGCGGCCCGCGGCGAGAGGTCCTCGAGATTGCCGATGGGGGTTGCCACCACGGTGAGACGCGGTGCTGTCATGACCGGCCGACATACGTCATCGCGCACCGAAGCTACCATCGACGTGTTGTCGCGTAGCTCCAAGCCCTATCGCCGTTTTCGTTCCCGGCGGCGTGGCTCGGACGAGGGCGGCCTCGATGATCTGCGCGAGCTCAACGCCTCGCGTGGCGATCGGCGTCGCGAGTCCCGTCCAGAGCCCGAGCCGGCACCTCACAGTGCGCCGCCCGCCCGCCCGGGCAGTCCCGCCGATGAGCCGCGGCCCGAGCCCCCAAGGCCGCGCGATCGAATGGGGTGGGTCGCGCGCATCGCGATCGGGGCTCTGGCGATCTTCGTTGTGTGGGCCGTGGCCGGTTTTCTCACCCTAAGAAGTGGTGTCGCCGATTCACATGCCCTGATCCACCCCTCGACACCTGCCGTTCTGGACGGCTCGCCGGGAGGGATGCTGAGCACCCCAATCAACACGCTGGTGATCGGCAAGGACGCTCGTATCGGGGAGACCCGCTCCCGTGCCGACACGATACTGATCATGCGGACCGACCCTGGCTCCGGGCACATCAGGTACCTCTCCATTCCCCGCGACACCCGTGTGAACCACCCCGTGCGGGGTGCGGAGAAGATCAACGCCTCGTTCTTCCACGGGGGGCAGATCGGCGTGATTCGGGCCGTTAGACGGCATACCGGCTTACCTATCCATCACATCATGGTGGTGAACTACCGCTCCTTCCCCCAACTGGTTGATGAGCTAGGGGGCGTGACTGTGAACAACCCCACCGAATTGTCGAACTGCCCCTACCCGGGCGGACGAACCGTCAGCTTCCCCAAGGGCCCCGTCGAGCTCGACGGCGACCGAGCGCTGGAGTTCGCCCGCGTGCGCAAGTGCGACTCCGACTTCGCGCGCGCACTTCGTCAGCAGGCGCTGATCGCATCGATGAAGGACAAGGTCTTTTCTCTGACGGGTCTTCCGCTCGCTCCGTGGCGCGGCGCCGCGGTCACGCGCACGATCGCCACCGACATGGGCGCATTCGATCTCGTGAAGTTCGGCTGGCTGCAGGCGCGACTGGATCAGGGGCCGGATGACCGCATACTCCTGAGCGGCGCGCCGCAGCTGATCGACGGCCAGTCGTTCGTCGTGCCCGACCCGGACGCGAACGAGCGCGAGGTCGCTCAATTCATCTCATGAGGACGTCTGCCCGCCGCGCCCTGTTGCTCGCCGCCGCCGGTGTGCTGACTGTGGCGCCCGCAGCGATGGCAGCTGCCGAGGAGGCCGCGCCGGCCCCGGCTCAGGCCACTGTGGCGACATCCGCCGACCAGGTCTCGCCGAGCGGTCACGACGAGTTGAAGCAGTGGCTCAGGCAGCAGAAGATCCAGTCGCTCGCCACGCGGCCTCAGCGCGGGCTCGCGGCGGGGGCCCGCGACGATCCGCCACGGAAGCCTCCGGCCAGACCCCCGAAGCTCAAATGCACGCAGGCGGCTGTCGGCGCCTACGTCCGGCGCTACACCGTGGCGTTCAATCGCGGCAAGGCAAAACGGCTCAAGCGGTTCTTCACCCGGACGAGCGTTCCGGTTGCTCGCGGGGAAGAGGGAGGGCTGGTCGTGCTCGACGGCAACGCGCGCGGCTTCCGCTGGTACACGGTCTCTGCGACCCGACGCGGGCTGACCAAGAGCGCGCGCGGCTTCTTCCTGGGTCGCACGCGCTCCAAGGTGCTGCGCTACATCTCCGTCCGCCGCACGCGCGCCGAGCGCCTCAGGTTCGTCACTGTGACCGGCTTCGAGCCGCTTGAGATTGGGGGCGCTCCCCACGCGGGAGTCGCGTTCCTGGTCCGCAGGCGGGCGGGTGACCTGCTGCCCCGAAAGCGCTGGCGCACGCTCCAGGGCAAGGCCTTGATCGACTGCCAGTCGGGGAGGATCTCCGCCTTCAGCATCTAGCCGCTGGGTGGTTGGCCCGGGGTTAGGCCTTGTCGAGCCCCACGGTCTTCGAGCCCGAGTCGCTCGAGGACGGGGACGAGTCGGACGAGGAGGAGTCCGACTTCTTGTCGGATCCCGAGCCCGAGTCGCCGTCGTTGCCGCGCTGCTTCGACCCGTAGTCGGTGTTGTGGAAGCCCGATCCCTTGAAGTGGATCGCCGGCGCGTGCAGGACTCGTGAGATCTTGGCGCGGCCGCGTCGCTTGCCGTCCTCACGAACGCACGTCTCGCCGGTGCACTCCGTGAGCGGATCGTCGCTCATGCTCTGCATGATCTCGAATGTCTTTCCGCACGTCGAGCACGTGTACTCGTAGAACGGCACGCAACCTCCTCGTCGAAGCGGGAGTATAGCGACGGGTGATTGGCACTCTCCACCTGAGAATGCCAATCACGATCCCTCGCCGCGAGTGCGGTTGCGACCGCGCGAGTGCGCACTGCCGCCGCGGACGGCCGCAGCGAATCACCGGCGAGGCGCGCCACGTCCTCGGCGCGGTCTACGTCGTTGAGCGGGCCAAGCTCGACCATGCGGAGATCGGCCGCAGCGGCCGCCGCACGCGTCATGTCGATGACGCGGGCCGTGCTCCAGGCGATGCCCTCGAAGACGGGACCGATGTCGGACGCAGCGGCGATCAGCGAGTAGCCGCCGTCGCCCGACGGACTGATCACGAGGTCCGCGTCATCCTTGAGCGCCGTGAACGCGGCGCCGACGAGGTCGACCGTGACCTCGGGGCAGTCGGACCCGACGAGCGCCACAGCCGGGTGTCCGTCGCCAAGGCCGCGACGAATGGCGTTCCGCATCCGTTGCCCCAGGTCGCCGTCGGATTGCACGGCGACCGCGCAGTCCGGTGGCACCAGTGCGGCGACCGGTCCTCGGTCCTCGGCTCGTGCTACGGCGGCCGACAATTCGAGCTCGCCGGACGACAACGCCGCTGTAACGTCCAGCAGCATCGCTACGCCAAGCGCGGCGGCCTGCTCGGGTGGGTACGCCGGGCTCAGGCGGGTCTTGGTGCGGCCGGGCACCGGCGCCCGGCAAAAGACGATGACCGCCGGCCGCGGTCCTGCGCTCACGCGGAGTCGCGCAGGGACTGGGCCTCGGGCAGATGGGCCAGCTTCCGGAGCGTCTTGCTCTCGATCTGGCGGATGCGCTCGCGGGTGACCCCGAACTCGCGCCCGACCTCCTCCAGGGTGCGGGGCTCGCCCCCCGTAAGTCCGAAACGCAGCTCGATCACCTGGCGCTCGCGCTCGGGTAGGGCCTCCAGCACACGGCGAAGATCGCGGCCGCGCAAAGAGTCCGACGCCTCTTCGAAGGGCGACGGGGCGCCTACGTCCTCGACGAACGCGGCCAGCTGGGAGTCATCGTCCTCGCCTACGGGTTTCTCCAGGCTGACCGGCAGTTGCGCGATGCGCTGGATCTCGCGAACCTCATCAGGCTCGAGGCCGAGTTCCTTCGCAATTTCCTCCGGCAGCGGGTCGCGCCCGTTCTGCTGCACCAAGTGGCGCTCCACCTGGACGACGCGATTGAGCTTCTCGGCCATGTGGACCGGGATGCGGATCGTGCGCGCCTTGTCGGCGATCGCCCGCGTCACAGCCTGCCGAATCCACCAGGTGGCATAGGTCGAGAACTTGTAGCCGCGGCGCCAGTCGAACTTCTCGACCGCCCGGATCAGGCCCAGGCTGCCCTCTTGAATCAGGTCCAAGAAGGACAGGCCCCGACCCATGTAGCCCTTGGCGATGCTGACCACGAGGCGCAGGTTGGCCTCGACCATGTGGGCCTTGGCCTCCATGTCACCGCGCTCGATTCGCTTGGCCAGGCTCACCTCCTGGTCGGCGGTGAGCAGCGGAACCTTGCCGATCTCGCTGAGATAGAGTCGCAGCGAGTCGAGATTGGGGATCAGGCCCGTGGTGATGGCGGCTTCGGTGGCGGAAACGGGTTCCCGCTCAACCAACTCGACGCCGGCCTCCGTAAGGCTCTGGTGAAGTCTTTCGACGTCCGCGTCGTTCAGGCCGGCGTCCTGAGCGGCTCCCGCCAATTCTCGAACCACGACCCAGCCGCGCTCTCGGGCCTCCGTGAGCAGCACGCGGAGGTCATCCGCATCTATACCGACATCCGTCCCCTGAGCTTCTACCCGCTGAGCGGAGCGCGGCATTTCGGGCAACCCCTTCAGCCTCGGTCTTCGAGCACTAGCTCTTTGTCATTATAGGCGGGCTTGGCGCGACGGCCGCAACCTGGCGGTCCCGCTGGCGCATTCCGGAGCTTCCGGGCGCGACCGCCCCATTCATCAGGAGGAAACAGATGGGCCAAGCGCAGACCCTCGCTCTGCGGGACCTGCAAGACAGCGTTCCCCTCGCGAGTTTGGCGCTCAGTCGCGCCGGCGTGACCCGCTCGTCGAAGTCCGTTCGACTTCGACTGCCGGAGGGCGAGCGCGTGCTCTCGGCGAGCATCGAGTGCTTTGCCGAGTTGAGCGCCGATCAGAAGGGCGTCCACATGTCGCGCTTCGAGGAGATCGTCAACGAGTCCATCGAAGCGGTCGTCAGCGGGCCGGCGATGGCTATCGACGAGGTGGCCGAGCAGATCGCCCGCGAGGTGGTCAGCCGTCAGAATTCTCGGCGAGGTGAGGCGCAGGTCCGGGTCGAGTACCCGGTCATGCGAATGACGCCCGTCACCAACCTTCCATCCGAGGAGACCTACCAGCTGATCGCCTCGGCGTCGGCGACGCCCGACGGGGCCAGGCGCCTCACCGGGGCCTCCGCCCAGGGGATGAACGCCTGCCCATGCGCGCAGGAGCTCGTTCAGGCCCGGGCAGAGCAGGAGCTCGCCACACGTGGCTTCACCAGCGACGAGCTCGAGCGAATCTTCGCGGCGGTGCCGGGCGCCACGCACAACCAGCGCTCTCGCGGCACGCTGCTCGTGGGCACATCGAACGGTCTCTCGATCGACCCGGACCTGCTCATCGCGATCATCGAGGACGCCATGTCATCGGAGATCTACGAGCTGATGAAGCGTCCGGATGAGCAGTGGGTCGTCGAGAAGGCCCACCGCCGGCCACGGTTCGTGGAAGACAGCGTGCGGGAGATGATCCGCGGGGTCGTCGACCGCCTGCCCGAGCTTCCGGACGACGCCTTCGTGCACGCGCACCAGGCCAACTTCGAGACCATTCACGCACATGACGTGGACGCGGACCGATGGGGACTCTTGTATGGAATGCGGCGCGAGCTCGTGGGAGAGCGTGTCGAGGAGGACGGCCTCACCCCCGAGCAGTGGCTCCGTAGCTAGTCCCGCTTGCCCCAGGACACCGCGAGCTCTTCGCCGCGCGCGAGCCGGCCGATGTTCTTGTGGTGAAGCGCGATCACTCCGATTCCGGCGACGACGGTGAACACTGTCTCGGGCGTGTCCGCGCCCAGCGTGTAGGCCACCGCCGGTAGAGTCAGCGCTGCGCAGATGCTCGCAACCGAGACCAGCCGGGTGGTGTAGACGATCGCCACCCACACGGGGATCACGAGCGCGGCGGCAAGGGGCACGATTCCGAAGACCACGCCGAGGCCCGTGGCGACCCCCTTTCCTCCCTTGAAGCGGAGCCATACGGGGAAGGCATGACCCACCATGGCGAGCGCACCGGCCAGGATGCCCCACGTCGAACCGGCGATCGCCCCGCCGGCGAGCACCGCGGCAAGCCCCTTGAGGACGTCGACCGCCAGTACCGCCGCTCCGACCTTGGCCCCCATTGCGCGAAAGACGTTCGTCGCACCCATGCTGCCGCTGCCGATCGCGCGGATGTCGATGCCACGGATTCGGCCGGCGAGGTACCCGGTCGGGATCGAGCCGATCAGGTAGCCGATGATCAGCGCGAGCGCCTCGGTCATGACTCGGCCGCCATTGGCGGCTCCGGCTCATCGCCGGAAACGAGGCGCTGGCGGGCGAACACGAAGTAGAAGACGCCGCTCAGAACGGTCAGGACCACCGCGATGCCGAGCAGCCAGGGGTCGATCCACTTCCACGGATGCGGCGCCATCACCGCGAGGATGGCCGCATTCTGACTCAGAGCCTTGTACTTGCCCCAGCGATTCGCCGGGATGACGAGATTCTCGGTTACGGCCACCATGCGTAGACCGGTAACCGCGAACTCCCGCGTGATGATGACCATGGCGATCCACGCGTGGAGGTCTCCCGTCTGGATCAACGCCAGGAGGGCCGCCGTGACCAGCAGTTTGTCGGCGAGGGGATCCAGGAACGCGCCTGCGACCGTCACCTGTCCCCGGGATCGGGCAAGCCACCCGTCCAGCGAGTCGGTCGCGGCGGCCACGAGATAGAGCGCAGCGGCCTCCCAGCGCAGGTCCACGAGGATCAGGACCATCACCACCGGGATCAGCAGGATCCGGATTACGGTCACGATCGTAGCCGGGTTGAGCTCCACCTCGCGCACCGCGCGATCCTACGGGCCGCCCTCCTGGTCGATCGCCCGGCTCACGGGCACGGCGATAATTCGCCAGAAGTGCCGTTTCTTTGAGAGTTCTTACGCACTCTCGGGGCATATCGGGGGAGAGTCAGCCCGTGCCACGACGGTCTCGCTGTAACGGGCGGGTGCTTCCGGGTTCATGCCTTCGTCGTGAGTAAGACCCCCATCCAGGAGCAGTAGCCATGAAGAAGATCACTCGACGGCGCCTGAAGCTGGGCACACTCAGCCTCGTCGCGACAGCCGCCATGGCCGCGGCGATGGCTGGAGTGGCGTTCGCCGACCCACTGGGAAGCCAGGTTCGGGTATCCGTGCAGGGACCAGGCAATGGAACGGGCAACGCGGCCTACGATGCCCTCGACCCGACGGTCGCATACAACAGTCAGCGCAACCAGTACCTCATGGTCTGGGAGGGCGATACTGCGACCGCGGGCGAGGAGGAGATCTGGGCCCGGATCATCGGAGCCGACGGCGTACCGACAGGCGGCATCCTTCGCGTCTCGACGATGGGCGGGCCGGCGGGCACCGGTGCGCAGGACGCCTTCGATTCCCGAGTGGCGTACAACCCGAACGCGGACGAGTATCTCGTGGTCTGGCGGGGCGACCACGAGCTCGACGGGCTTGCGGTCAACGAGGACGAGATCTGGGGCCGCCGGATCAAGGGCGACGGCACCTTCGCCAGCGACCAATTCCGGATCTCCGAGATGGGCGCCGACGGAATGGCGGCTTACGAGGGCTTCGCTCCGGACGTGGCCTACAACCCCGACCTCGACCAGTACGTGGTCGTCTGGTACGGCGATCAACCCACTCCCGGGGACACCGAGTTTGAAATCTGGGGACGCCGCATCAACCCTGATGGGACTCCGGTCGACGGCGACGAGGTGCGTCTTTCCGATATTGGTCCCGCCGCGGACGTCGCTCGCGATGCTCTGTTCCCGAGAGTCGCCTACGACCCCGACGGCAAGCAGTACCTCGTGGTCTTCCGGGGCGACGACAGCGTCGACAACGACTATGCGATCCACGGCCAGCGCCTGGGGCAGGGCCTCGGGCAGGTCGGAGCCAATGACTTCCTGATCTCGACGACGGCAGCCGGCCGTGACGGCTTTGAGCCGTCCGTGGCCTACAACTCGACGGCCAAGCGGTTCATGACGGCGTGGCACGAGAACAAGCTGGCAGTTGGCGAGTACGAGATCTACGGGCAGCTGATCGACGGCACAGGTGCCCAGACGGGCACCGATGACTTCCGAGTCTCGAACAGCGGGCCCGACGGCAACGCCTCGTACGATGGCTTCGGGGCCGTGGTGGTCTCCAATGACCGGGCCAACGAGTTCCTGGTCGCCTGGTACGGCGACGACGATCAGCCAGGACTGGTTGTCAACGAAGACGAGGTCTTCGCTCAGAGGTACACCGGTGCCGGAGTACCGGTCGGCACACCTGAGGCGCGCGTGTCGATGATGGGCCCCGACGGCGACGCGAACTACGACGGCCGGGTCCTCGTCAGCGGCGCCTACAACTCCACCGCCGGGGAATACCTCCTGGGCTGGGAGGGTGATGACAACACCGGCGGCCTGCTGGACAACGAGATCGAGGTCTACGCCCGCCGACACGGCGCGGGTACGGCGACCGAGCCCTTCCCCGCCAACTGCAAGCCGGTGCCGCCGCGCGGCACCCCCAACGAGGTCCAGGTCCCGAACGAAATCACGGCGGCCTACCTCAAGACCAACCAGCGCACGGGGGCGGCTACCGTCCGGCGGGCCAACGCCCTCGATGCCTGGATGAACGCCGGCATCGTCGACAAGGACCTCTGCGGCGGCTCGGTCGCCCCCGAGGACCTCGACTCCAACCTCACGGCCACAAGCGGACCCCTCGGTCCCACACCTCCCCAGGCCGATCCGCGCAAGGTCGACATCGCCCCGGCGGGCAACACCAGGGCCACCTTCAGCGCCAACGCCATCCAGATGTGCATCAACCAGCGCATCTACCAGGCGGGCATCTCCCGGGCGAACGCGTTGAAAGCCCGCCTCGATGCTCAGCTGACTGGTGGGGACCTGACCGACGGCACTCTTACCCAGGGTCGCCTCCGCCAGGATCTCACCATCATGGGCACGGCCAACCCCAGCCCGCCCGCGGCCTCGAGGACCGATGTCACCGCGCCCCAGCGCCAAGGCTGCGGCGCGGTGAAGTTCACCACCGGCCAGGCGGCCATCAACCGCCGCATCGCCATTCAGTCGGTGGTGCGCATCAACGAGGTGCTCGACGAGGTCAACGGTGGCCTCGGCAGTGCCAACTTCAAGGATGGCACGATCACGAAGGCCGACTTCGCGCCCGGCGTGACCCCGTAGGGCTGCTCGAGGGTAGGGCGGTCGGTGCGGTCGCCCTACCCTCGAGCCCTCGAGTACTAGCTAGTGGTTTGATGACTCGGTGACGGAATTGCGCTAGCACAGGAGTCTCACCTGTTCGCCGCCGATCGGCGAGCGTCAGACCCGGCTCGAGGAGACCCACTCATGGCGATATTGACCCCCAAGCGGCTGCGCGTTGGAGCCGTAGCACTCGGCCTCGTCTTCGCGGCACTGCTTGGGGTGAGCGCCGCGGTTGCGGACCCCATCGGAACTCAAGCGCGTGTCTCCTTCCAGGGGCCGGGGAGCGGAACCGGCAGCGCGGCCCACGATGCCGTCGACCCGGCGATCGCCTACAACAGTCGACGTAACACCTATCTGATCGTGTGGAGCGGGGACACCGCGACCGCTGGCGAGGACGAGATCTGGGCGCGCCTTGTCGCCGCCGACGGAACGCTGATCGGCCGCGTCCAGCGCGTTTCCAACATGGGGCCGGCCGGCAACCTTGCTTTTGACGCCCGTCAGCCGAAGGTGGCCTACAACGCCTCCATCGATGAGTACCTGGTCGTCTGGCACGGCGACCACGACGTCGGCACCATGTCCGGAGAGGAAGAGATCTGGGGTCGGCGCATCAACGGCGATGGAACCTTCGCCAGCGACCAGTTTCAGATCTCCGAGATGGGCGCGAACGGCAGCGCCTCCTACGAGGGCCTTCAGCCGGACGTGGTCTACAACGCCCATCTGAATCAGTACGTCGTGGTGTGGCGCGGCGATCAGCCGGCGCCGGGTGACGGCGAGGACGAGATTTGGGCCCGGCGCCTGAACCCCGACGGCACCTCGATCGATGCCGACGAGGTGCGCGTGTCGGACATCGGGCCCCCCGGGGCCGCCTTCGACGCACTTCAGCCCGAGATCGCCTATGACTCCGACGCAAGGCAGTACCTCGTCGTCTTCCACGGCGACGATGGCAACAACGAGGAGTTCGAGATCCACGGCCAGCTCCTCGGGCAAGGACTCAAACAGGTCGGCGCCAACGACTTCCTGCTCTCGGACACACCGGACGCGGCCGGTGACGCGCGCAGCCCGGAGGTGGCCTACAACGCGGTGGCAAAGCGCTTCCTCGTCGTGTGGCGCGCGAACAAGATCGCCGCAGCGAAGACCGAGATCTACGCCCAACTGCTCGACGGCAGCGGCGCAGCGGTCGGCGCCGACGACCTGCGCGTCTCGACCACCGGACCGGGCGGCGATCCCGACTACGACGCCTTCCAGGCCATGGTCGTGTCGCACGAGCGCGCCGCCGAGTTCCTGGTCAGCTGGTACGGCGATGTGGAAGATCCCGGCCTGGCCGAGAACGAGAACGAGATCTACGCCCGGCCGCTGACCGGCAACGGGGTGCCGGTGGGGGCATCCGAGACGAGGGTCTCGACGATGGGAGCCGAGGGTGACGCCGCCTACAACGCCTTCGGGCTGATCGGCGGGGCCTACAACGCCCGTGACAACGAGTACCTCCTCGGCTGGGAGGCTGACGACGATGCCGGCGGACTGCTGGACAACGAGTACGAGATCTACAGCCGGCGCTTCGGCGCGGCGGCCGCCACGGCGGGCGAGCCGGCCAACTGCAAGCCCGTGCCGCCCGGTCCCGCTCCGAAGGAAAAAGACCAGATCACGAAGATCACCGCCCGTCAGCTGAGGATCAACCAGGCCATCGGAGCCGCGGCGATCCGGCGGTCTACGGCCATCGACACGTGGCTGAACGACGGCATCCTCACCAAGGACCTCTGCGGTGCGGCGCTCGGCCCTGAGGACTTCGACCCCAACGTCACCACGGCGACCGGCCCCCTCGGGCCGACCCCGCCCCAGGCCGATCCGCGGCCGCTGAGCATCCCCAGGGCGCAGAAGAAGCCCGGCGTGACCTTCGCCGTCACCCGAATCCAGGTCTGCATCAACCAGCGCATCTACCAGAAGGCGATCGCCCAGGCGAACGCGCTCGAGAAGCGCATCAGGGGCGGCCTGACGGGCGGCGACATCACCGACGCCAACGTCACCCAGGGGCTCTTGCAGCAGAACCTCTCGGTCACCGCCTCGACGACCAATCCCAACCCGCCGGCAAGGTCGGAGACCAAGATCATCAAGCCCAGCCGCAAGGGCTGTCAGAACGTCAAGGTCACCGCCGCCCAGGCGGCGATCAACTCGAAGATCGCCGTCACGGCGGTGAAGCGGGTCAACTCCCTGAGGGCGATTCTCGCCAGGGGGCTCACTGGAGGGAACTTCGCGGACCAGACGATCACCAAGGTCGACCTGGCGCCCGGCGTATCGCCGTAGGACGCGCAACGCCCCCGGCCGGCTTCGGCCGGCCGGGGTAGGTTTCCTCGCGTGGGCGTGGCGTGGGACGTAATGGTGATCGGCGCCGGAGCCTCGGGGCTCTCGGCCGCTCGCGCCGCCGCCGCCGAGGGCGCCTCCCGGGTCGCGCTGGTCGAACGCGACGGCAGGCTCGGCGGTGAGTGCCTCTACACGGGGTGCGTGCCGAGCAAGGCCCTGATCGAGGCGGCGCGCCGATTTCGTGACGCCCGCCAGGGTGAGCGCTTCGGGCTACACGCCTCCGATGTGCGGCTCGACTTCGGCCAGGTGATGGCCTACGTGGGCGGCGTCATCGCCGACATCGGGCGCGACGACGCTGCCGAGACCCTGAGCGAGGCCGGTATCGAAGTGCTGACGGGCGTCGCGCGATTCACGGGCATTCGCGAGCTTCAGGTCGACGGCGCGTCGCACACCTTCGAGAAGGCGGTCGTCGCGACGGGGAGCGACGCATTGATCCCTGGGGGCCTCGGCCTTGAGTCCGTGCCGCACCTGACCAACGACACGGTCTTCGATCTCGAGGCGCTACCCGCCCGCCTAGCCGTGCTCGGCGGCGGCCCGCTCGGACTCGAGCTCGGCCAGGCCTTCGCGCACTTCGGCAGCGAGGTGACCATCATGGAATTGCTGGATCAGTTGCTGCAGCGCGAGGATCCGCGCGCCGGCCAGGTCGTGCACGAGGCTCTTCTGGCAGACGGCGTGGACGTGCGCCTCTCGACGAAGGCAACGGGAGTCACGCAAGAAAGGGGCGGCGTGCGCATCCGCGTTGAGGGCCCGGACGGGCAGGGCGACGTGGATGCCGACGCTCTGCTGGTCGCGGTCGGTCGACGGCCGCGCAGCGACGGCTTTGGGCTCCGGCAGATCGGCGTCGCAATCGAGGAGGGGCGCGTCGTCGTGGACGAGCGCATGCGCACGAGCGTCGACGGCATCTACGCCTGCGGCGATGTCACCGGCGGGTTCCAGTTCACCCACGTCGGTGCGTACGAAGGCGTGATCGCCGGTCGCAACGCCGCCGGCAAGAAGCAGAAGGCCGACTACCGGGTCGTGCCGTGGGTCACGTTCACCGACCCCGAGGTCGGGCGCGTCGGCCTCACCGAGGAAGAAGCCCGGCGCGAGCACAGCAAGGTCGAGGTCACCGAGATCCCGATGAGTCGGATCGATCGCGCGCGGGTGTCCGGGCGCACCCGGGGGTTCGTGAAGCTGATCACCGCCGGCCGTCCGATCCTGGGGCGCCTGGGCGGCGGCATGGTGGTCGGCGCGCAGGTCGTCGGGCCATGCGCCGGCGAGATCCTGCACGAGGCGGTGCTGGCCATGCAGACCAAGTGCTTCTCGGGCCGCCTCGCCCAGGCGATCCACGCCTACCCGACCGGCAGCATGGGCCTCCAGATGGCCGCCCTGCAGCTCTTCCCGATCGGTCGGGCGCTGGTTCCGCCCGATGAGCTCCCGCCGGTCCCAGGCGCCTCACCTCGCGACGCGCACTGACCGCGCCGCAGAGGTGACCAGGGCAACGACGCCCAGCATCGCGCCGGCGGCGATCAGTGCCCCACCGGCCAGACGAGTCTGATCGACGGTCACCAGGGCGAGCCCCAGGAGCACGAGGCCTCCCGGTATCCGGCCGCGAACGAAGGCCTCCCGCAGGGGCTGGCGCGCGGTCGCGAAGTAGATCGCGGCCAGGCCGATGATCGGCCCTGCGTAGCGCGCGGCCACGATCCACGCGAGCCACCACGGCATCCAGCCGGCCGCCGCGGCCCCGATGGCCGCGGTGATGGTGAGCGCGGTATCGACGCCGTGATCCATGTGGGCGCCGAGCCGCGTTTGCCCGCCGGCGCGGGCGAGGTGCCCGTCCAGCACGTCTGTCACCGCCGCCGCCGCGAGGAGCGTCGCGAACGCCCATGGCACTCCGACGAGCAGAGCTACGGCCGGCACGGCCCACGCGCGCGAGAGCGTCAGCGCGTTCGGGGTGCCCAGGTTCTCCCGGCGCGAGCCGTCCTCGCCTTCGACCATTCCCAGGTGGCTGAGGAGCATCCCGCTCACGAGCGCCCACCAGCCCAAACCCCACACCGCATGGGGATTCAGGATCGACATGCCGGCCCACAGCAACCCGCCGGCCACGGACCAGATCATCGCCTCGCGAAGCAGATCGGGCCGCTCGCGCGCGTCCTCGATCGAGCGTCGGAAGGACTCTGCGAGAAAGCCGCTCCAGGCCTTCGGCGTGAAGTGCCGCGTGCGGAGGGCGCGTAGCAGCTCCCGGGTCCACTCGGGACCTGGCAGCCGGCTACTGGTAGACGGCCTCGTCGCCGTCGGAGCGCACCCCGTGGACGGGGTGGCCCGCGGCCTCCCATTGATAGTACGAGCACGCCGGTCCCATCGACGGCTCGTACTCCATCACCTTCGGGTTCCGCTTCACGTCACGGGCCGCGGCGCTGTGGCGCAGCAGGCTGGGATCGTCGATCTCCGGCCAGACGATGACCAGGTGCGCGGCGGTGAGGTGGTTGGCGACAAAGCCGCACCCCTCGGCTGGGCAGGGCCAGGGGTCGGTGCCGACGCAGTACCAACCGGTGTAGTCCTCCCCCGACTCATCGGTCCAGAGCTCTTCCTCCAGATCCAGCTCCTCGATCACGCCGGGCTCCATCGTGATCATGCGCTCCGGCTCGCGCTCCTCATCCGGCTGGGGCGTCTCGGGCATGCGCGAATGCTAGCTGGTGCGGACCGGCCGGCCGGCCGGCCGCCGAGTCGTCCCGTCGATCCACTCGCAGCCGCCGTCGGCGTAGTGGATGCGCTTCCAGATCGGCACGCGACGCTTGATCTCGTCGATGAGGTACCTGCAGGCCTGGAAGGCCTCCGGCCGGTGGGGCGCCGAGGCCGCGACGACCACGCTCGGCTCACCGATACCCACGCTGCCGAGGCGGTGCTGCGCGAAGACCGCGGCTCCATGCCGGCTGCGGGCCTCACCGCAGATCCGGTCGATCTCCTGCCGGGCAAGATCGGCGTGCGCCTCGTACTCGATGATGGTCACCTCGCGCCTGTCCGCCTCACGCCGGGTCGTGCCCACGAACATCGCCGCGCCACCGTGCTCCGGCGCGCCCACCGCAGCGAGCGCCGCGCCCGGATCCAACGGGTCGGACGTCAGCGCTCTCATCCGCCGGAGACCGGGAGAATGAGAGCGACCTCGTCGCCGTCTCGCAGGACGGCGCCCGGCAGCGTCCACTGCCGGTTGATCGCGTAACGGGTCGCCTTCGGTAGGCCGAGCTCCTGCACTGCGTCGGGCAGATGGCCCCAGACTGCGCCGGCCGGCGTCCCGCTGGTGAGGGAGAGCTCGATGTGGTCGGTGCCCGCCGCCTCCTTCATGGACGCGAAGAGACGGACCGTAACGCTGATCTGCCCGGGCACAGGGGCAGGGTATCGCCGAGACTCCGGCCCTGCCGCTGGCCGTGTGGCACCTCGACTGGCGTCGCGGGACATCCGCAAGCCAGATGCGAGGTGCGCCCGATGCCTCGCTCGCCACACTGGCTCGATCGTGGGCGCGCCCGCTCAGTTGCGGAAGGGGTAGTCACGGAGTCCGCGCGCATAGATGAGCTCGTCAGCCTCGATGGACGCACTGCGATCGTCACCGGGGGCGCCATAGGGATCGGTGAGGCGATCGCGCGGCGCCTGGCTGAGGCCGGAGCCGCCGTGATGATCGGCGACATCGATGGTGAGGCGGCTGCCGAGACCGCCGCAAGGCTCAGCGACGGCGGGCGTCGCGTTCTCGGCATGGAGGTCGACGTGGCAGACGTCGGTCAAGTGCAGGCGCTCATCGCGGAGACGCGGTCGCGCTTCGGCGGGGTGGACATCCTGGTCAACAACGCAGGGATCTTTCCCAACCAGCCCATCCACGCCATGGAGCCGGCCGACTTCGATCGCGTGATCGCGGTCAATCTGCGCGGCATCTTCCTTTGCACCAAGTATGCCGCCGAGGCGATGGTCGAGCAGGGGCGCGGCGGGCGGATCATCAACATCACGTCGATCGATGCCCTGCACCCCTCAATGATCGGCCTGGCGCACTACGATGCCTCCAAGCACGGCGCGTGGGGCTTCACGAAGACCAGCGCGCTGGAACTCGCCCAACACGGCATCTGGGTCAATGCCATCGCACCAGGTGGCGTCGCCACACCGGGGGTCGCGGCGATGCAGGCCGGCTCTGCGACTCCGGAGGGGGTCGATCCCCAAGCCACGATCGAGGCCTTCCTCGCGTCCATTCCGATGGGCCGCATGGGGGACCCCGACGACATCGGGCGCACTGCCCTGTTCCTGGCGTCGGACCTCGCGTCCTACTTCACCGGCAGCCAGATCGTCGTCGACGGCGGCGCGCTGCTGACCTGAACCCGAGTGACATGGAGGAGTCGATGAGCCACCCGACCGCAGCCCTGCCCGACGCAACGGTCAGCACCGAGGCTTGGGTACGCGAGATCGGCCACGTGGGAAGCGGCGATCTGGCGTTCGCGGGAGGCAAGGGCGCCAACCTCGGCGAGCTCACCGGGGCCGGACTCGCGGTACCCTCGGGATTCGTCATCGGCGCGCCCGCCTTCGACCATGTCCTTGTCGAGTCGGGCCTCGGCGAGACGATCGAGCGCTGCCTGGAGGATCTGGAATCGAACGACCCCGAGGCGACTGCCCACGCGGCCGAGGAGCTCCGCGAGCTGATCCACGAGGTGCCGATCCCCGAGCCCGTGCTGGAGGCCGTGCGCTCTGCGTACACCGATCTGGTCGGCCTGGCGCCGAGTGGGGCGGTCGCGGTTCGCTCGTCCGCCACGGCGGAGGACTCACCGACCGCCTCGTTCGCCGGCATGAACGAGACCTTCCTCAACGTGATCGGCGAAGACGCCCTGGTCGAAGCGGTGAGATCGTGCTGGGCATCCCTGTATGGCGCGCGCGCGATCGCGTACCGGCGAAGTCGCGGAATCGGCGAGGCGGGCCTTGGAATTGCCGTCGTAGTGCAACGGCAGATCAACTCGGCGGTCTCGGGGGTCATGTTCACCGTCGATCCGGCCAGCGGCGACCCCGACAAGATCGTGATCGAGGCCTCATTCGGCTTGGGCGAGAACGTGGTGTCGGGGCAGGTTACCCCCGATCGCTTCACCTTCTCCAAGGCGCGCGGCGAGATGGTCGACGAGGTCATCGCCGACAAGGACACGCTGATCACCGCGCGCGAGCGCGGGGGCGTCGAGCGCACGACAGCCGATGAGGCCGACCGCCGGCGTGCCGCGTTGAGCCACCAGCAGGCCACGGCCGTGGCGCATCTCGGAGCACAGATCGAGGCGCACTACGACAGCCCTCAGGACACGGAGTGGGCCGTCGACGATGAGGGCCGGATCTGGATGCTCCAGGCGCGACCGGTGACCGCTACCGGCGCGTGGGCCGCTGAAGCCGACGACCGGTCGGGCGGCGAGGCGATCGTCTCGGGGCTGGGCGCGGCGCCCGGCGAGGCCGTCGGCGTTGCTCGCGTCGTAACCGACCCGACCGATGCGGAGCGGCTCAAGGATGGCGAGGTGCTCGTCGCTCGCATGACGGCGCCGGACTGGGCGCCCGCCATGAGGCGCGCGGCGGCGATCGTGACCGACATGGGCGGCATGACCTGTCACGCGGCGATCGTCGCGCGCGAGTTCGGCGTGCCCTGCATCGTCGGGACGCGCGAGGCCACGGAGCGAATCACCGACGGCGAGCGCGTGCTCGTGGATGCTTACACCGGGCGGGTACTGCCCGGGGACGCGGCCGTGCAGCGGCCTGCCGCCGCCGCGGCCTCCTCTGCGCCCGCGACCCCCGTGACCGCGACCAGCGTTCTGCTGAACGTCAGCGAGCCTTCGCTCGCCGATCGGGCGGCGCGCACCGATGCCGACGGGGTGGGCCTGCTGCGCGCGGAGCTGATGATCCTGGAGGCGCTCGGGGGCAGGCATCCGAAGCTCGTCATCGAGGAGCAGGGTGAGGACGCGCTCGTGAAGCGGCTCTCGGGGGCAATCGGCCAGGTGGCTCGCGCCTTCGCGCCGCGACCGGTGACCTACCGCACCTACGACTTTCGCTCAAACGAGTTCCGCGGGCTCGCCGGCGGTGATCGCTTCGAGCCTGAGGAGGCCAACCCGATGATCGGCTACCGGGGGGCGCTGAGGTACAGCCGCGACCCCGAGTCGCTGCGGCCCGAGCTGCGGGCCATCGCCCGGCTGTGGGACGAGGGCGTCCGGAACCTCCACGTGATGATTCCCTTCGTGCGAACGCCCGACGAGTTCGCGGCGGCGCGCGATCTGCTGGACGACGCCGGCCTGATGGACCGCCCGGGCTTCGAGTTGTGGGTGATGGCCGAGGTGCCTTCGGTCTTGTTCCACCTCCCGAGCTACGCGGAGCTCGGCGCGCGAGGGATATCGATCGGGTCCAACGATCTGACCCAGCTCATGCTCGGGGCCGATCGCGACTCGGAGCTGCTCGCTGATACGTTCGACGAGCGCGACCACGCGGTGGTGGCGGCGATCGAGATGCTGATTCGCTCGGCAAGGGAGCTCGGCCTTCGCACCTCCATCTGCGGCCAGGCTCCGTCGGTGCACCCCGGATATGCGGACCTGCTGGTGCGCGTCGGTATCGACGCCATCTCCGTGACGATCGACGCTCTCGATCGCACCCGTCGCAACGTCGCCGCCGCCGAGCGGCGCCTCCTGCTGGAGGCGGCCCGCCGTCAGGCCTGAGCACCGCGGGGTGGCGCCGATCGAAGATCGCGGAACCTGCGCGTGAGGCGGCTGGCTAGCCAGTAGTGGGTATGCGCCCCACCGTCGAGCTGGTACCCATATGTCAGACATGAGCTCGACACCGGCCCCATCGTCGCCGAGTCGCGGAGCATCCACCGCGATCGACGCGCACCTCACGCGCGAGTGGACGGCCCTCGCCGACCGCGTGGGCGCTCCGCCCTCGCTCTACCCTCAGTACGTGCAGGCATGGGCGCGCTGCTACGCACCGGACGCGAAGATCGAGGTCGCGACGGCGTGGGAAGGTGACCGACTGGCTGGCGTCATGCCGCTCGCCCTCCACGAGGACGGGCGAGCCACCGGCATGGCCGAGGCCGAGGACTTTGGCATCGTGGCCGTCGACACCGCAACGGCGACGACGGTTGCCGCGTCCGCACTCGAGCTCGACGCGCGCCCCTTCGTCCTGGCGCCGCTGATTGCTGGCGGCGACGCGGTAGCCGCCCTCACCAAGGCTGCGGGCCAAAGTGGCCACAGCGTCGCCACTCGCCGGGTGGCCGACCGGCCGATGGTCGACACGGCCGGCACGTGGGATGACTACTGGGCCGAGCGCGGCGGCAAGCTCCGGGGCGAGGTGCGGCGAGTCCGCCGTCGTCTCGAGGAGACGGGCGAGCTCACGGAGGATTCCGGCTTGGAGATCGACGACCTCGAGGCGTTGCTCGCCGAGTGCATGGATCTCGAGGCGAGCGGTTGGAAAGGGGAGCAGGGCAGCGCCCTTGCCCAGCGCGAGCACGAGCGCGCGCTGTATCTGGCGCTGGCCCGCTGGAGCGCCGAGCGCGGCTGGCTACGCGTGCCGACCCTGCGGCTGGACGGCGCTCCGATCGCCTTCCAGTTCAACGTCGAGGCTCACGGCGTGAAGTACGGCCTGAAGATGGGTTACGCGCGGGAGCTGAGGAAGTTCGCTCCGGGAATGCTGCTGCTGGCGACCGAGATCGAGCGCGCCTTCGGCGATCCGGCGATCGAGCTCTACGACCTCGAGGGGGACATGTCGGAGGCGTACAAGGCGCGTTGGGCGACTTCCAGCCGTGAGTACATCGAGCTGACCCTGTTCTCGCCGACCGCGGCCGGTCGGGCCGCGTGGCTCGTCCAGTCCCGACTGAGGC
>JAOTZF010000097.1 GCA_029861485.1 Thermoleophilia bacterium
GGTGACATCGGCCGCGATGGCCGCCTGGGTGGCCCGCCTTCATCACACGACCAGGAATAGGCCGCCAGGGTCGCCCGCTTACGGCAATTGCGCGTCTACTGAGACCGACGGCGCCGAATCGCCGGGTCCCATGCGGGAGAGGCCGGCGATCGCCTCGCCGATCTCGTCGGCCGCCGCCTGAACGAGACCGGGGTCGATCGTTCCGGTGGCGCGGCAGCTGTGCTCCAGTTGCTCGCATGCGCCCGACATCCCCCGGGCGCCGAGCGCGGCGCTTGCGGACTTGAGCGTGTGCGCCTCTCGCTGGACCGAGGCGAGGTCCCCGTGGGCAGCGGCATCGAGCATGGCGCCGCGCCGCTCCTTGGACTCGACGAAGAAGGTACCGAGGATCGCCTCGATCGCCTCGTCGCCGAGCTGTTTCCGGAGATCGGTCAGCGCCCGTTGGTCCACCGCGTCCTGGTCAGGAGTCGCCGCGCCTGTAGTCGTCGCCTCCGCAGAGGGTGACTCGAACACTGGGGCATTCGCGCTGAGCCGAGCCCAACGCATGAGGGTCGACTCGAGCTGCCGGCGGCGCAGGGGCTTGGTCAGGAAGTCGTCCATGCCGACCTCCATGCACTTCTCTCGCTCCTTGGCAAGGGCGCTCGCGGTCATCGCGATGATCGGAGTGGACGATTTCGCGCCCGGGAGCGCGCGAATGCGGGCAGTCGCCTCGAGACCGTCCATCTCGGGCATTTGGCAGTCCATCAAGATCGCGTGCAGCGGCGGCTCGGCCTGGATGACCTCAAGAGCCTCGACCCCGTTCGCCGCGGTCACGACCTCGTAACCGAGGCCCGCCACGAGGCGACTGATGACCTCGCGGTTGATCGAGGAGTCCTCAACGACGCCGATGCGCATTCCGTTGTGCTCGGCAGCCACAGCGCCTTGGCCCGAGTACTTCTCCGGAGCGGCACCTTCGGGAGCGTCCCCGACGGGTACGACGAACGAGAACTCGGTCCCCGCCCCCGGCGCGCTTTCCACGCTGATGTCACCACCCATCATCTTCGCGAGGCGACTGCAGATCGCGAGCCCAAGACCCGTGCCGCCGGACTGCCGCCGACGGCTCTCCTCCCCCTGGATGAAGGGCTCGAACAACGTCTGAAGCTCCTCTTGTGCCATGCCGACTCCCGTGTCGACGACGGTTGCCGCGAGCTCCTTGCGAGCGACGTCGCCATCTACGGCGCGCACGACTCCGGTGACCATGATGCTCCCTGTGTCGGTGAACTTCACGGCGTTCGAAACCAGGTTCTGCACCACCTGCCGCACGCGCACGACGTCGCCGCAAACCGGCTGCCCGAGCAGGCGGTCATCGAGATTCGCGATGAGCTCCACGCCATTCGCCTCCGCCTTCGGAGCAAACAGGGACAACGCGTGCTGCAGCTCGTCGCGGGGTACGAACACGCTGGGATTGATCTCCATCATCCCTGCCTCGATCTTCGAGAGATCGAGCACGTCACCGACCATTTGGAGCATGTGCTCTGCGGACTCGTCCATCAGGCGCACGATCCCCCGTTGCTCGCCGGTGAGATCGTGGGCCCTCATGAGATCGACGAGCCCCATGAGGCCGGTCAGCGGGGTGCGAATCTCGTGGCTCATCATCGCCAGAAAACGCGATTTGGTGACGGAGGCTTCCACTGCGGCGTCGCGCATCGCCTCGAGCTCGATGGCGGCCCGCACGCGGTCGGTGACGTCCCGGTAGATCCAGAGTCGCCCGAGGACCTCCCCGTTGGACTCTGCCACCACGAAGTCGCGCTCGAACACGCGACCGTCGCGCATTCGCAGCTCTTCGCCGCGCACGGTCTCGCCGGCGCGCAGGATCTCCACGATGCGCGCCAGAAATCCGTCGGGGTCCTCGAAAAGCGCGGCCACCTCTGTCGCCGCGGCTTCGCAGTCGAGCCCGACGAGCTCTTCCGGGGGCTTCGGGATTCCGAACGTCTCACAGAGCTCACGGTTGGCGAGAGCGACGCGGCGCTCGAGGTCTTCGACCAGGATGCCGCTTCCGAGGTTGGCGATCAGCGCCTCCAGCCGAGCAGAGGTCGCCCTGAGCTGATCCTCGCGCTCGCGGCGGTCGGTGATGTCTCGCACCCAGGCGGTGAAGACCGGCTGCGGCTCGTGGTCGGACCTCGTCACCGTGAGCTCTACCGGAAACACCTCGCCACCGCGGCGCTGGGCGGCGATCTCGATGCGCTGGTCCATGACGACGGTGGTGTTCGTGGTGAGGTGCCGCTCGAAGCCGCGGCGGTGGGCCTCACGCAGATCGGGCGGCACGATGAGGTCCACCATCCCGCGACCGATCGCCTCTTCGGCCGGGTAGCCGAAGATCTCCTCAGCGGCGCGGTTGAACTCGATCACGACGCCCGCTGTGTCGATCGAGACGATCGCGTCGAGCGCGGCATCGACGATTGCGGCATGGCGATCTGAACTCATCGAGCCTCCGTGACGGGCAGGGCGACGGGCGGTTGGTCACTCATCGGCACCGATCGCTCCATGTTTGAGCCTCCCGGCCCGACTCAGCTCCCATCGGGGACGAGGCCGAAGGACACCGCGAATTGGCTTGAGCCGTGGGTGGCAACCGTGGAGGCGGGAATCTGGGCCTGCGCTGCGTTCCCCGCCCGTATCCCGTCGGAGTCCCTGAGGTCGGCTCCGGGGCCATCCGCGGCTCTGGGCGGCGAGAGAGGTGGCCGCGGAGCGGGCCTTGGCCCATTGGAACACGCACTTCGCAGTCGACACCCGGCTCAAGCCGCTCGACACGCCCGAACGCGTAGGAGCCATCCTCGAAGGTTCGCGCAGTCGCCAGCTTCGATCCGCCAGACCGCCAGAGCTGGACGTTCACGCCCGCGCCAAGCGGCCCTTCGGTCGGGTCATGGATGCCGTCGCCATCGCGGTCGATCCACAGCCTCCCCCCGATGCCAAGCGGGGCCGGCGCGCACAGCACTTCGAGATCCCCGAGGCCCGACGCTTTGCCGAAGCTGCCGTTCTGGGTACTCGCTTCCGGTGGCTCGGTCGTGAGCACCTCGTATCGATGGCTGTGATCGCCCGTTTCTGCGCTCAGCCAGACCGTCCCCGATGTGAACAGACCGGTCGCGTCGAAGATGTTGGCGGCAGCAACCACCGAGCCCGGCAGCGTGGCCACGCTGCCGAGAGCCGTCTCCTGGTGATCGACGAAGGGCGAGCGGAAGCCCTCCCCGAAATGGAACTCCGCCGACCCGCGCGCATCGCCCACTCCCGCGCCGGGGCCGGTTCCGACGTCCTGGGGACCGGTGCCCCCGCCGCCACAACGCCCGTTTCGCTCGAGCTCCCACGAGTCGCCAACCCGGCACGCGCGCAGGATCTCACCGGCCGTCGCCCGCGTATCGACCACCTGCTCCTGACCGGGCGCGGGCCAATAGTTGGCATGGCCCCACTGGTGGCCCTGGCGATCGAAGAACGCCAAGATCATTCCCGCGTCCTCGTCGAAAGCGATGTCCGACAATACGGGTTGGGGTCTTTCGTCCGGTTGGGTACCCGGCGTCCAGGGAATCCACGACGCGTCCGTCTCGGCTCCGGGGCCAGACGCAGGCGCCCGACGCGGGTAGTCCAGCGGCATGGAAAGAAGCGACCCGAAGCGCTGGCCTGTCGGCGCACGTCCTGCGCTTCGACGGACGCGGGTCGTCGGGGACGCGGCAGCCGGGATCGGGGATCTCCCAAGCGCCTCTGAGGCTCCGTCTGCCGGTGTCAATCGCCAGCAGGGTGCGATCGTGGAGGTTCACGATCCAGAGCGTCGCCCCCGAGGCGTCGATGTCGATGTCGCCGACCCCCCGGGTTCCGACCGCCAAGAAGGCGGCGACGTCATGACTGGGCAGATCGACCCGTGGGGGCAACTCCTGGTTGCCGACGGTCCCGTTGCGGGGATCGAGACCCGTGCGAATCCGGCTGCCCGCGAGGGGGCTCGCCATGTCGGCGGGATACGAGAGCGTCGTCAGATCGAGCCACGGGCGCGCGGCAGGTCCCGACCGGGTCGCGTTGTCGACCGCGTATATGCCACCCGTGCCGAGGTCGCCGAGATCCGCGTGGCGCTTGACCATGGCCGACGCGAACAAACGGTCTTCCGTGCGATCGAAGGCCAGGCCCCAGACGGCACCGACCTCACGAACCGACGCGAGCGAATCGGGCTTCGGCCCGGTCTTCTGCGTCCAACTCGGCGCAGGTACCCGAGTGGCGGCGGGCCAGCCCTCGGGCGGAAAGGCCCCGGCGAAATCCGTCGCTTCCCAGGGGAACGCGACCAGGGCATCGTTGGCACCGGGAGCACCCTCGCCGCAGTCGACCGAGTGATCGCCGGAGACGAAGCACGTCGTGGCGAGCGCGGGTGCCGCCTGGCAGTACTGGCCCGGCTTCACGATGGCGAGATCCGCGCGGTCCCCCCTCTCGACGAACTGGACCGGCAGCGGGCGCCGGTCAGACTCCGGACTGCCCATCGTCGGGAAGTAGCCCGGCGGAAGTCGCGCGAACTCGACTCTGAAAGGGCCCGGGCCGGGAGCGGGAGCGCCCGCAACCGCCAGCGAGGGTCGCGGACACGGGATGGCGCGCGCCGGAGGGCGCGGCGCAGCCGGCGGCGGCGAACCGGGGCCAGCACGCCGAGCGCGATCAGCGCATGAACGTGTTTCTCGGAGACCTCGATCGCCTCGCCCCGTGTCCTGGCGAGAAGCTCATCGATCGTCGTGAGGTCATCCGGAACCGCAGCTGACTCCGCCTGCGAGCGCGTCGACGAGCTCGGAGAGTCGCGCGATGTCCGCCCGCCACGCGACATCGTCCGGGCCCATCCCGCCCGTGGGATCAGCTGCCATCCCGCCCCCAGACGACGCCCACGGCCGGGATCGTCATAGCGCGAGCACAAAGGTGAGCGCGACGCCGTCGGCTCTCGGGTAATACCGGAACTCCACCTGAGCCTCGCCGTGTTTCCAGGAATCGAGTTGGAAACTGAAGCTGCGGATCGTGTGCACCTTTCTGAGCTCCAGCCAATACGTCTCGCTGGCGTCGGGATACTCCAGGCACTCGAGGACCAGATGCTCCGCGTCACCGCGGGTCAGCTCGTATCTACTGCTCTCGTATCCAGGCCCGCCTCCGGAGCGGGAGGAGCTCGCAGGCGAGGCCAGCTCAAATCCACTGCCCTGCATCACGCGTACCGTCTCGCGCAGGTATTCGTGTGACATCTCCATCGAACGGTCCTAGAGGATGCTCACGACGATCTGGCGCAGGATGGCGACCGCGGCGACGGCCTCCAGTACGAGAGCCACGCGATAGAGCAACAGCTTCTCGAAGGCGACGTCGATCGCCAGGTCGAGCCGGAAGATCTCGGTCTCGACATCGCCGAGCTGGTCACCCTCCCGCGCCCGATCGCCGACCGCCGTGGCGGGCACGCTGCCGCTCTCCATCCAGATCAGGGCCACCGAACCGCCGCTGATGACTCGACCGAGCACGCCGAGCGATATGAGGGCCTCGATCTGACGCGATGTCACCTTGGCGCGAGCGCCCGTCACCTCGCCGATCGTGGTGCGAACTGCCGCCAGCTCATCTGGCAAGGGGCCTCTCTCGGCCAGGGTGAGGCGAAGCGCCTCAGCCGCGCGTCCGAGCGCAGCAATCTCATCGAAGTCGCTGCCTGGCGTGAGTCCCAGGTTCCGGGGGAGCTTGGGTGCGTCGTCGCTACTCACCGAGCATCACCTCAACCGGTCCGGGCGGAGGGGAATTGACCGGCACACGACCCCTACCCGTCCGCGACGCGTTGGCGGTGGCCCAACGTCCAGACGAGGCGGGTCGACCCGTCGCTCACGACGCGGCCGAGCACGCCGAGCGAAATGAGGGCCTCGATCTGTGGCGCGGTGACCTGCTCCACAGTGCGGCCGCCTTCCCCCAATCGCGCCCGGATCGCCCCAAGGTCATCGGGGAGTGAGCGATGCACGGCGATCGCTGCGCAGAGCGCCTCGGCGGCGCGCGACAGAGCCGCAATCTCGGCGACGTCCTCCCCCGGGGAGACGCCTGCTTCGCCGCCGGCCGCTGGAACCTCGTCGTCCTTCACGGCAAGCTCGAAGCTAGGCGAGAAGCGGCGTACTGAGAACGAGGGCGAGCACCGCCCCCGCCTCCAGGGCGGCGACGACGAGAACCAGCAGGCGTAGGCGACGAACGCGCCCGGAAAGGTCCTCGAGGCGCTCCTTGCGCGCGGCCAGCCGGTCGGGGAGGTTGGCGGTATCGGCAGAGTCGGACACGCCGCCATGCTAGGTCGAGGCCGCCCGATGCCCGCGAATGCTGCAACGAGACCCTGCAAAAGGCGTCATTCTCACGTGGCGGCCGGCGTGCTCTGGTGCGGGTGGCGACTCCCGGCTCAACGCGCGCCCGCTTGCTACCGATAGATCAGAGTGACCTCCGTTACCTCAACCGAGCCCTTGCCGCGGAATTGAGTCTCTGGGCCCTCATCACGTCGATCCTGCTGCTTACGGCCGGCCTTGTGGCATGGGGCCTGCTCTGGCGCCTGCGCCGACTTGCCCGACGCGGAAATCGGCCCACGATCGAGCATTACTGAACCGCGCGGCGGCGGCGTAGGCGGAACCGATGACGGCAACCGCGCTCGAGTACGGACTGATCACGCTCTGCGCGTTTCTGGTGGTCGGCGCCGCGCTCCCGATCTTCACCGGCCTCTTCCAGTTCCTGCTCGTCGGCGGATCGGTCTTCGCGACGCACCTCGAGCGGAGCGCCCCGTACCTCCCGAGGGTCAGCGTGCTCATACCCGCATGGAACGAGGGGGCCGTCGTGGGCGCGACCATCGATCGTCTGATGGCCATGAACTACCCGCGCGACAGGTTGCGGATCTACG
>JAOTZF010000098.1 GCA_029861485.1 Thermoleophilia bacterium
CCCGGTCTGTTCACCTCCAGCACCCCCACGCGGGTCGCCACCCTCGGCGTTATCGAGCCGAGCATCGCGCTCGACAAGTCCGAGACCACCACCCCTGCCAACAACGGGACTGGCGATGCCGGCGACATCGAGGCCGGGACCACCGGGCTGACCTACACCCTACGAGTGGAAAACACGGGCAGCTCCGATGCCTTTGACGTGCGGGTGACCGACACCCCTGGGGTGGAGCTGACCAGCGTCACCTGGAGCGCGCAGGCCGGCATCAGCCAGACCGGCTCCTGGAGTACTCCCGGCGACAGCGTGGAGTGGGTGATCGCCGGCCCGATCGCCCCCGGCGCCGCCAACGCGGTGACCATCAGCTACACGGCCGACCTGCGCCCCTCGGGCGTTCTCGACGAAACGGCGGCCGAGCCGACCGCCACGCCGAACGACGTCGTGATCAACACGGCCGACGTGCCCGAGTACTACGGGGTGCCGAAGGCGACCCATGACGCGGACACCAGCCGCTATCGCCAGTACGGCAGCACCTACGGCGCGGTGGCCGGCGACACCGTGACCCTGGACGTCCACTTCCCTCAGCTTCTGATCCAGAAGACGACCGGCGCGGCGGGCTTCCCCGAGAGCGCCGACGCGGAGCTGCTGCAGCCCTTCGACTGGCGGGTGGTGCTCACCAACACCGACACCGTGGCGACCGCCACCGGCATCGATTTCACCGACACCCTGCCGCCCAACTGGGACTACGTCTCAGGCTCGGCCCAGTTCACCCACTCGACCACTGGGTCCATCGGCCAGATCGAGCCCGCCATCACCGCGAACGCGGCCGGCGACGTGCTGAGCTGGAGCAACCTCGATGCGCCCACCACCACCCTCGGCCCCGCCCAGTCGATCACCCTCGTCTTCCAGGCCGCGCCCCAGCTGGACGCGCGCGACACCCCGGGTCTGGCGGTGGCCCACACCAACACCTCGAGCGCCACCAGCGAGGACTCAGGCGGCGCCTCCGGCACCGCCGCCGGGGCATACGCCAGCGGCGATGACACCGCCCAGGCCACCCTGCAGGTGCCGGTGCTCACCGTGACCAAGACGCCCGATGGCGACCCCGTGGGTGCCGGTGCCGCAAGCCAGTTCCAGATTGTGATCGACAACTCGGGTGCGGGAGCGGCACGAAACGTCACCGTGACCGACACGCTTGCGGGTGATGACCCGGCCACCGTGCCGAACATCGAGGGCGTGACCTACAGCGTGGGCACGGCGACCCTCGCCCCACCCGCAGCCCTCCCGAATACCTTCACAGAGGATGCCTCCGGCTACGACCCGGCTGCGGCGAGCTCAGACGTCGTCTGGACGATCGGCGAGATCGGACCGGGCCAAACCGTGTCGATCACCGTCCCGGTGAGCGTGAACACGCCACAGCCCGATGCCGCAGCGATCGTGAACCAGGTCGCCCTCGCCGCTGCGGAGTTCCGACCGGGCGATCTGACGCCGGCGATGAGCGACGTCGGGTCGCTGACGATCGGCTCGGCTCCGGACTTCGCCCTTGGCTCGACGAAGGCCTCCACCCCCGCCGACAGCGGCAACCCCGGCGATCCCACGGACGTCGCACCGACCGACCAGATCGACTACACGATTCACTATCAGAACGACGGCAACGCCAACGCGACAGGCGTGGTGGTCATCGACCCGATCCCGGCCAATACCACCTACGTCACCGGCTCTGCGTCGGCGACACCCGCAGACCCGGTGGAGTTCCTCGTCGGTGGCTCGTGGCAGTCGAGCGAGCCGGCCGATCCAGCAGACGTCGCGCAGGTGCGCTGGCTCGTCGGCGCGGTGAACGCGCCGCCCGAATCGACCGACCTGACAGGAGATCTCGGCTTCAGCGTCAGCGTCGCCCGGCCTCTGCCCGACGGAACCGTGATCTCCAATACCGCGACGCTCACCTCCGACCAGACGCCCGGGGGCATCGCGCTCGGGCCGGTGGCGCACGAGGTCGTGTCCGCGCCCGCACTCACCCTCGACAAGCAGCCGAGCGCCGATCCGCTGACCGTCAACGACGACGGAGACCTGCTGACCTACACCCTCGCCCTGACGAACACCGGCGACGAGAACGCGACCAACGTGCTGATCACCGACGGGCCGCCAACAGGAACATCCGTGGTCGGGTACGACGCGGGCGGTGCAACGGTCGAATGCTCCAGCGATCCGCCCCCGGGCCCCTATGCGTTTGGCGCGTGCGGCGCCGATCTGTCCGCGGTGACCCAGCTGCGGTGGACGCTGCCGCAGGCGACCGTCGACCAGACCTACGAAGTGGACATGACGGTCCGCGTGCCGCGGCCCTTCGCGAACGGGACCGTTCTCGACAACACGGCAGGTCTCGACACCGACCAGACGGCGCCCTCATCCTCCAACACTGCAAACGTGACGGTTACGACCGCGCCACGCGTCGAGGTCAGCAAGAGCGTCAGCCCGACCGGCACCGTCGTACCGGGCCAAGAGCTCACCTACAGGCTGAGCTACGTCAACAGCGGCAGCGAGACGGCAACCGACGTGGTGCTGACCGACCCGGTCCCGACGCACGCCACCTACGTCGCCGGCAGCGCCACCGGCTCGGGCGCGCTGGCTGGGGGCGCAGTGCGATGGGCCGTCGGCGACCTTGCGGTCGACCAGGGCGGGAGCGTGAGCTTCAGGGTGCGCGTCGACTCGGTCGTCTCCGTCGGCAGCTCGGTCGACAACCTCGCCACTATCACCGCCGACGGCATCCCGCCGGGAAGTGCCTCCACGCAATCGCCGGTGTCCTCTGCGCCGACGATCGAGGTTGCCAAGACGGCCCTCACCCGAACCGCATCGAAGGGCTCTGCGGTCAAGTTCCGAATCACGGCAACCGTCGGCGGGGACGCTCCGGCGGAGCCTTTGGTCCTCACCGACACGCTCCCGAAGGGTCTGCGCTTCCTCAGCGCGACCGGCGAGCCGACCCATGCGGACGGCGTGGTGACGTGGAACTTCGGTACGCGACAGCCCGGTGAGAGCGTCTCCGTCGACCTCGTCGCCAGGGTCCTGGCGGCGTCTGGCGCGATCGAGAACCTCGCCAGCGCGACGGCACCCGGCTCGGCCGCCACCGGAGCTCCCGCATCAGAGGACACCGCGAAGATCACCATCAAGCCCGCGGGACCCCGACTCCGGGTTCGAAAGCGTGGTCCGAAGCAGGCATCCGCGGGGCGCTCGGTAACGTGGCAGATCCGCGTCACAAATCGCGGACCGGACGTTGCTCGCAATACGTGGGCGCGGGACCGGGTGCCGAGCGGTTTCGCGATGCTCCAAAGTCACCTGCGGGTGAAGAAGGGCAAGCGATACGTGTGGAAGCGCGCTCCCTTCAAAGTGCGGGGGCGCGAGGTGATTTGGAGCCTTCGGAACATCAGGAAGGGTCAGACGCGAGTCATCCGGGTCAGAATGGCCGCGCTTCGGAACACGAAGGGGCGCCGCACGAATCGGGTCGTCGTCGGAGGCGCGAACATCCATCCACCACTACGCGCACGGGCGCGGATCAGGGTCAAGGTGGGCGCGGCCGGCGTCCTGCCCGCGGTCACGGGTTAGAGGTGAGGGTCTGAACGACGCATTGGCGTCGCCCCTCGCACCGTGCCAAGCGGGCCGGCACCGGGGCCGGCGAGCAGCCAAGCTGCCGTGCGACCTCCGCGGGAGCGGGGCCGATGCCACCCGCCTCGCGAGTGAGCGTCTTCCGTGAACCGTCTGGCGCACATGACATGAGACGCGCGGAGCTCCAGGTGCAGATGGCGTCGAACACCGCCACAATCGCGCGGGTCCTCCTCGTGTCAACCTGGATCTGTCAACGACCCTTCGAGTGGTTACGTCTCGGGCGCGATCAGGGCGCTGCAGGCCTCAGCCACGGTCCTGCAGCCGCAAAGCGCGAGCGCGTTCTCGGTCTCTGAGATGAGCTGAGCGAGCACCGCAGACGCCCCGTCGCGACCCGCCACCGCAAGACCGTAGGCGGCGGGCCGCCCGATCAGCACGGCTCGGGCGCCCAGAGCGAGCGCTTTCACCACGTCGGTGCCCCGCCGCACGCCGCCGTCGAGGAACACCTCGGCACGATCAGCGACGGCGGCGCACACCCGCGGCAGCGCATCGATGGTCGCGATGGTCGTGTCGAGTTGGCGCCCGCCGTGGTTCGAGACGATCACCCCGCGCGCTCCGTGCTCGAGCGCCAGCGCCGCGTCCTCTGGGCTCAGGACCCCTTTGACCACCAGCGGGAGGTTCCACCTGCTCGCCCAGGCGGCGATGTCGGACCAGTCGAGATCGAGCTTCATCATCTCCGTCGTCTGAACGGGCGTCGGAGATCCGGCAGCCGCCGACTTCTCGGGAATGCACGGCAATCCGAGATCGGCCGGCAGGGCGAAGGGGTGATGCAGCTCGCGCTCGCGCACCCCATACGGAGGAAGGTCGACGGTAACGATCACGGCCCGGTAGCCCGCCGCTTCGGCGCGCGCGATCATCTCGTCGTTCAGGGCCTGGTCGGCCATCGGATAGAGCTGAAACCACCTCACTCCGCCGCCACTCGCTGCGGCGACGTCCTCCATGCTCGTATTGGCGAGGGTCGAGAGACACATGCAGAGACCGAGCGCCGCGGCGGCCGCCGCGGTGGCCGCCTCGCCGTCGGGGTGAAAGGCGCCTTGGTAGGCGAACGGCGCAACCATGATGGGGGAGGCAAGCTCCGCTCCCAGCACGGTGGTCGAGGCGTCGACGCCCCCGGCGGTGCCTCGCAGCATTCGTGGCACCAGACGGAGGCGCCCGAATGCGGCGGAATTGTCGCGCAGCGTTCGCTCGTCGCCTGCACCACCGGCGATGTAGCCGAAGGTCGCGGCGTCCAGGGCCTGCTCAGCGAGCGGCTCCCAGGCGTGGAGGTTGGTGGGCATGCCCGGACCCGGGCCGCGAGAATCAGACATGGGGGTCGGCGGGATCGATCGTGGATTTAGCGTATCGGCTGCGCGAATCGGCGATCTGCTCGCCCGGCAGGGTCAGGTCGCAGAATGAGCCCACCGGCCGACTGCGGGCGTTGGAGTCGCTTCGGTCACCGAGTAGCGTCGGCGAAGCGACCTCGACCCGGACGTCCGCCACGGTCTCTACCTGCGTCGCGCCGCTTTCATGGCCCGGTCGGCTTCGCGCCGGTCTTCGCGCTCGCGGAGCGATTGACGCTTGTCGTACTGGGTCTTTCCGCGCCCGAGGCCGAGGCGGGCCTTCACCCGTCCATCCGCGTTGAAGTAGAGGCTGATCAACACCACCGCGAGGCTCTTCTGCGCGACCGCCTGCTGGAGTCGCTCGATCTCCCGACGGTGCAGCAGGAGCTTCCGGGTCCGGTCGGGTTCATGGGCGTTGATCGACGCCGGGGCGTACTCGGGGATGTGAAGGCCCACAAGCCAGGCCTCGTCGCCGATGAACTGCACGTACGCGTCACTGATGGCCGCACCATGCTCGCGAAGGGCTTTCACCTCGCTGCCGAGAAGCACGATCCCGGCCTCGAAGCGATCGAGGATCTCGTAGTCGAAGGTCGCGCGGCGGTTGCGCGCGATGTCGCGACCGGGTGAGTCGCTCTTCTTGCGTTTCTTGGCCATGGGGGGCGGGATGCTATCGGCGCACGTGCCACATCCCGACCGCGGGGGCTAATGCTCGGTGCCGCTCCCGAGCGCGACCGGGTCGAACCGGTCGCCGACGGCCCGTCCGTGGTCTCCAGCCCAAGCGTCCGCGACATCGGCGCCCTGGGGTCGCGAGAAGAAGAAACCCTGGGCGTGCGAGACCCCGAGGTCGACGAGCCGCTGCCACTGTTCTCGGGTCTCGACGCCTTCGGCCACCACCCGTGCCTGAAGCGCCGCAGCCAGGTCGACGATCGCGCCGACGATCTCCGCGTCCGAGCCCGAGCTCCCAAGGCCCGCGACGAAGGTACGGTCGATCTTCAGCTCCGACACGAAGGAGAGCAGTCGCAGATGCGCCAGTGACAAGCGACCGGTTCCGAAGTCGTCCACCGAGAGGCGGACCCCGAGCGCGACCAGTTGCTTGAGCACGGGGATGCACTCGCGAAGGTGCTCAACCAGTGCATCCTCCGGGAGCTCGAAGCGCAGCTGCGACGCCTCCACCCCGTGCTGCTTCAGCAGCTCAGCCACATACGGCACCAGCGTCGGGTCGGCAGCCTGAGACTCGGCGAGGTTGATCGAGATCTGGAGCGGAGGCTCGTCGGGAAACCGCTCGTTCCAGCGCTTGGCGTCGGCAATGGCCATCCTGATGACCTCGGCGCCCACCCGGCCCATGAGTCCCACCTCGCGTGCCACCGGAAGGAAGCGGTTCGGGGGAAGCGAGCCGAGCGTCGGGTGATCCATGCGTACCAGCGCCTCAACGCCGGCCATCGCGCCGGACAACATGGCCACGATCGGCTGGTATTCCAGCCGCAACCAGCCATTCTTGAGCGCCTCGACGACCGCATCTTCCATCGCCAGGCGGTCGAGCGCCCTTTTCCGGAGCGAGGCGTCAAACACCCGCACGCTCTGTCCATCGCGCTTGGCCGCGTACATCGCGGCGTCGGCGTCGCCAATCAAGTCATCCGGAGCCTTACCTCCGTTCGAGTGGGCTACGGCCACTCCGACGCTCGCGCCGACCGAAAGGCTGCGACCCCCGATCTCTATCGGTGTGTCCAGCGTCTTCACGAGTCGGCGCGCAATCGCCACCGCCTGCTTCGGATCGTCGAGGCCGGGTGCGATTACCACGAACGCGTCCCCGCCGAAGCGGCCGAGTACGTGCCTCGATGAAATGCCCGCGCGCAATCTGCCGCCGACTGCCCGCAGGAGCTCATCACCGGCCGCGTGCCCCAGGCTGTCG
>JAOTZF010000099.1 GCA_029861485.1 Thermoleophilia bacterium
AGGCCTTCGACACCACGGTGCTGGTGCAACCGGTCGAGACCGAGGCGGTCAGGGCGGGTCTGGCCGGCGACGTGTTCGTCGGAGGCAGTCGTAACTACCTCGGTCAGGACACCCTCACCTTGGCTGCGCCGGTGCGGATCCCAGACGTGCAGTGGATCGCCGTCGCCGAGGTGACGACCGACGAGGCCTACGAACCGTTGACCGACTACTTCTGGCGCGTCCTGATCCTGGCCGTGATCCTGATACCGCTGGTCGCCATTGTCGGAGTGCTGGTCGCACGCCGACTGCTTCGGCCGATCGGGCGCGTAATCGGTGCCACGCGCCGGGTGGGTGAGGGCGACCTCGATATCGAGCTGCCGGCGCAGGGCAATGACGAGTTCGATGAGCTCGGGCGTCGCTTCAACGAGATGGTCGGCGAGCTTCGCGCCCAGTCGGTGGAGCTCGCGCGGGCCGACGAGGACACGACCGAGCTGCTGTCCGCGGCCCTTCCTCGGCGGCTGGTGGAACGAGTGAAGCACGGCGATCGCGAGGTCGTCGAGGCGGCGCGCAACGCGACCATCATCGCGATCTCGATCCGGGGACTTAGCGATGAGCCGTTGACCGAGCTCGAGACCCTTCGCGATCTCGGCGTCGACCTCGCTGCGCGACTTGACGCGTTGGCCGAGGAGCATGGCGTCGAGCCGGTTCACTCGGCTTCATCGCAGTTGATCTATGCGGCCGGCCTGGACACGCGAGAGCTCGAGGTGGATCGCGCAGCGGCCTTCGTGAACGCCGTCCGAGCGGAGGCGCGGGCCTTCGCGTCGACCCACCTGGTGCCACTGGAGTTCAGCGCCGGCCTCGCGGCCGGTGGGGTCATGGCTGGCGTCGTGGGTACGGAGCGGCTTGGGTTCGGCGTCTGGGGCGACCCGCCCCGGCGTGCGGTCACCCGCGAGGCTGTCGCGCAACCGGATCAGATCTTGGTGGATGACGTGGTGGCGGACGCGATCGGCGATGACTGGCCGATGGAGCGGATCGCCGGACTGATGAGCCTCACAGGAGAACCGCTCGCCTGCTGGGCGCTGGGCGAGCCGGCGCCTGAGGCTGTCGACGGCGACGATGTCAAGGTGCGCGCCTCCGACGAGACCGACGGGACACAGTGAAGTGGATTGCTCTCGCGCGACGGCGCTGCTGCAGGGCGCAGACGGCCCACCGACATCGCCGACCAGACGGAGGAATGGTTGGGGGACCGCCGCGGCCAGGTGCTCAGCTGGCTCCGCGCGGCGCGGCGTGCCGAGGACGGCCAACCGCGCTCGCAGCGGGACCGGCGGCGATACCGGACCGTAACAAACCGGGCCATTCCATCTGTCCTACCGAATGGAAGCCAACCGGCGTACCGGAAACTCGAAAGGGAGAACCATGGGTCTACTCGACAAGGCGTTCGACATGATTCCGAGCAATCAGCGGGCGAAGCTGCTGAGAGCGGGAATGGGAATGCTCGGCAGCTCCGGCGGCGCGGCCGGCCTTTCCGGCCTGCTCGGCAAGTTCACCGACGCCGGCATGCAGGACAAGGTCGACTCTTGGCAAGGCAGCGGCGAGAACCAGCCGCTCTCCGCAGATGAGGTGAAGCAGGCCATTCCTCAGGACGAGCTGGAGCAGATCGCCGACGAGGCGGGTATCTCGGTCGACGAGGCCGCCGAGGGTCTCGCGCACGACCTGCCGGAAGCGGTCGACGAGATGACCCCCGACGGCCAGGTGCCGGAGGGCGACGACCTCATGGACAAGCTCGGCGGCATCATGGGCAAGCTGGGCGGGTAGCAGCCGGGCTCAGCCTCGCCGCGGAGCGCCGCGAGGCTCGTTTCAGCGCCGACGCGCCCAATCTGCCGGCACGTCGGCGCCGCCCTCCCTCGTATAGCGACGCCCCGTCGCGAACCTGATCGGGTCGGGCGCGATCTTTCCGACCGCGAGCCCTTCGCCGAGCCGAAATCCGGTGGCCTGCTCGATGAGCGCAGGCGGAGCAAATGAGAACGTGCGCTTCAGGTGCTCGATGTCGGTGGTGGAGTTCATCCGCATCAGCAGCAGGTTGTCGCACTGCGAGAGCACGTTCTCGTGGATCTTCTCGGGACGCTGGCTCGCGAGGATCAGGTAGAGGCCGTACTTGCGCCCCTCGCCCGCAATCCGGATGGCGTGCTCGGTGGCAAGCTCCTGATTGGCGTCCATCGGGACCTGGGGGCAGATGTTGTGGGCCTCGTCGATCACCAGCAGCAATGGTTGGCGAGCGGCGCGCTGGGCCCAGAAGTGTCCCAGCGCCGCCGCCGAGGCGATGGCGCGCTCGCGATCGGACGGCAGGCTGCCAAGGTCGAAGACCAGCGCACGCCAGTCGTCGGGCAACGTCTCCCGGATCGAGGGCGTGTCCCCGCGGGCCCAGATGGAGAGTCCGGCAATACCGAGATTGGCGATCCGCATGCCCAGTCGGCGCTCGTCCTCGGCAAAGGACTGCCGTAGGCGCTCGATCAAGGCATCGATCGTGTAGTCCTCGCCGGGAATATCCTCGACGGTCCGAATGAAGGCGTTGAACTCCTCGGGATCGGCGATCGGATCGACGCCGAGCACCGTCGCCTGCTGGGCCGGCGTGAGCCGCCCGAACCGCGCTCGCAACGCGCTGGGCGCATCGGGACCGCCGTAGACCTTGATCTGGGACGCCACGCGCATGTACCGGTCAGCGAGCTCCTCATACTCCGCCGGATCCAGTCCGGTTTCCTCCCGCTCGCGCAAGGCTCCGACGTTCACGTAATCCGAGTTGGGATCGAACACCGCGATGCGGATATCGGTCTCCAGCAGAAGCTGCTCCAGGATGCGGCCCAAGGTGTAGGTCTTGCCCGATCCCGACTGGCCGCACAGGAACGTGTGGCGCCCAAAGCCCGACGCCGAGAGCGCCGCCGGAACACCGTCGATGGTGCTGAGCTCCCCGAGGTGAATGCCGGACGCATCCTGCGTCCAGCTCCCAAGATGGGCCGACACCACCTGCGGATCTGCCTCGACCACGGATGCCGCTGCGAACACGTCCGCGCTGGTTGCGCGTCCCGGGCCGTCGCCGTCCAACCGGCTGAGGAGCACACCTCGCCCTCGGATCTCCCGTGACATCGGCTCCGATGCGGACACGCCAACACCGCGCACGATGTCGACGTCGAGCAGCTGGCCCAGATAGCTGCGGCCGTCTCGGGTGTCGAGCTGAACGTAGCTCCCGATCGGGAGCGCCTCGTCCAGTGGCGCCTCGAGCGTGAAGCGCCGGCCGTCGATCGAGTAACCGTTGGTGGTCATGGTGGCTCCAGGGCGGTTCGCCGAGAGCTTACGGCGTCGGCGCGCGATGCCCCACCCGGTCGACCCTCAACGAGCCGTGCCACTCAGCCGAACGTGAAGGCGAACGCCCGCACGCCCGCCGGCAGGGCGACCTCGAGGCGGTGCCGCTCGCGCCGGCCGGGAATCCTGGCCAGCGAGTAGAGCCTGCTGGCGTCGACGGTGACCTCGCCATTCACGACATCATCGCCGCGGAGCCGTCCGCCCACCGGATCGCCGTCTATGCGCACTGCGACCTGCTGGGGCCCGGAGGTGCTCTCCATCACCAGGAAGAGGTCATTCGCGAGGAAGTTGAGGTGGATCGTCGCGCCGCCTGGCCCGGCCGCGACGTGCTCGGCCGCGACAACGGCTTCGCCGCGATAGGCCAACTCGTCCTCCCGTAGCCCGAATGGCGCCGCGTACAGCGAGACCCGATCGCGCGCGATCGGCGTGGGGCTCGCGAAGCGCGCGATGCGCTCATAGCCCAGGTAGGTCTCGGGAGTCTGACCGGTGCCGTGACCGACCTGGGGTCGTCCAGTGGGGATCCCGGAGCTGGCGGTTTCTGCCTCTTCGTCGACTCCCAGCAGCCTGCGGATGAGGGTTTCCGTTTCCTCATATGCCCCCTCGCCAACGTGCAGGTCGCGTACGTCGCCGTTCGTGTCGATGAGGTACTTCGCCGGCCAGAACTGGTTGCGGTACGCGCGCCAGGTCGCAAACTCCGGATCGAGCGCCACGGGCCAGGTGACCTCGAGATCGTCGATGGCCTCCTCGACGTTGCCCGGCTCGGCCTCGAAGGCGAACTCCGGCGTGTGTACGCCCACGATCACCAGGCCGTCGTCGCGGTACTCGCGGTCCCAGGCCCGGAGGTGCGGCAGCGTGCGCACGCAGTTGATGCAGCTGTAGGTCCAGAAGTCGACGAGCACCACCTTGCCGCGCAGCTCGGCGAGCTGGAGAGGCTCGCTATTGAACCAGGCGGATATGCCGCGGAGCTCCGGCGCCGGGCCCGCGTTCGGCAGACCGAGGTCGTCCCCGGCAGCAGCCTCGGTGCCACGGGCCGCTTCGGTCAGCGGCGCCGGCCCGGTCGGCAGGTCCTGCAACTCGGCCAGGCGGTCGCGAGCGGTATCACTGCGCTCCAGCGCCTGGATGGACGCCTCGTATCCCGGCACGTCTTCGAGCGCCGAAGCGGTGAGGCGAGTGTCCAGACCGGCGAGGATCAGGACCGCGGCGATCACCATCAGCGCCCCCATCGCACGACGAACCGGGCCGGCGCTCAACGAGAGCCGATCGACCAGAGCCCGCCCGCCGTAGGCGATCAGCACCAGCGGGATCGCCGCACCGAGGGCGTAGAAGAACAGAACGAGCGCCACCTCGACCCCCGCGCCGAGCGCGGAGATCGTCGCGGTGATGCCGGCCAGGATCGGTCCGGCGCACGGTGTCCAGGCAAGACCGAGCGCACCGCCCAGCAGCACGCCGCCACCAAGGCCGTCCCCACCCTTCGGCAGGCGGTCGGCCACGCCCGAGACCGGGTTGAGAGCGGTGCTCATTCGCCGGTCGAGCATCGGCACCAGCAAGACCAGACCGAAGATCAGCAGGCCGCCGATCGCGATGTTCCGCAGAGCGTCGGGGCCCAACCCGATACCGCGCAGTGCGGTGCTCAGGCCCAATGTGAAGACGGTGAAGGAGATCACCAGCCCGAGGCCGATGCCGATCGGACGGCGTGGGCCGCCGGTTGACGCCCCGGCGATGACCACGGGCAGCGCGGGCAATACGCACGGGGCGAGAGCCGTCGCAATCCCGGCGATGAACGCGATGAAGACCAGGACGAGCATATTCCGCCGGCAACGCTAGCTTCCGGAGCTTACGCGGCGCTTAATCCGCCCATCATCGAACAGGCGACTCACGGCGTCGGCCACCCATCAAGAGTAGTGCCACCCCGCGTAGGGGCGAATGCTGCACCGGTCGAGTCATGGCCTGAACGGCTCTGCCAAGACCCGCTGCGACGGCTGGGCGCTGGCCAACCGCGCTCTTACGAAATGCATCATGCCGCGAATGGCCCTCCGCGCGCGATCCGCGCTGGGTAGGTACCCCTGCATCTTCACGCACCAGCGCGAGAGCTCACGGGGTACGGGAGCACCAGCGGTCGCGATTGCAGCGCGCGGCGCAACAGCCGAAAACAGACGCGAGATAGAGACGCATGGCCGGCCCTCCGGCCAGCCATAATCCCGTGCGTTCGCCCGCGAGATCTCGGCGGCATCGGGCGTAGCCGAACCGCGGAATGCGGGGGGCCGCGGTGGCCAACGAGGCTCGTCGTCCTCCGCTACACGCTCCCATGAGGCCGACGAACCGGACGAGCGGGAACGCAGCGGCGTCGCCCTCCCCCCTCGAGACCAGCCAGGCGGGTTAGTAGTGGAAGCCGAGATCGACGGTACCGGCATCGCCGACACTGTCGGTGCGGGTGGTCCGCGTATCGAGCCCGAGGGCGGCGGCGGCGGCGGAGCCGGCGTCGATCGCGGGACTGTCTGAGCCTTGGCCGGCGGCCACGTGGCTGAGGTGGAAGTCCGCACCCCCCGCGTTCACGAACAGCGGGTCCGAGGAGATGTTCCCAGCGCCCGGAAGCACCGCAGCGTCGTAGTCGTTGTAGCTGAAGGTGCCAAGCGCGGTGTTCTGGATCGTCGCCAACCAGAAGATGTTGTTCTCGAAGACGTTGGTGGCGTCGCCGCTCTCCAGTCCGAACCCGCCGGCGTTGTAGATCGTGTTGTTGCGGAAGGTGTGGTTGCCGCCACCGGTGGGCGTCGAGCCGTCGTCGTCGATGTTGTAGATGAGGTTGTTCTCGATCAGCCCGTTGCTGCTCGTCCCCGAGAAATAGATCGCGTCGCGGCCCGTGTCGTGGATGACGCTGTTGCGGATGGTGATGTTGTCGGCGTTATCGATCGTGACCGCGGAGTCGGCGCCACCACAGTCCGGCTGGTTCGTGATCTCAAGGCCGTCCACCACGAGGTGGTTCGTGCCTGAGATAGCGAACGCATTGCAGCGAACGTTTCCGCCGTCCACGATCACGAGACCCTGGGCCTGGTAAGTGATCGGGTTCCCGGCGGCGCCGCCATTGAGCGGGCTCACGGTCTCGGCGTAGGTCCCCGCCTGAACCAACACCGTGTCGCCAGCGACCATCGTGTCGGCCGCCTTCTGGATCGTGAGCCATGCCCCGCCCGGGGTGTTTGAGGTGCCCCCATTCGCGTCGCTGCCGTCGGTCCGCACGTAGTAGGTCTGTGGCGTGCCGAAGCTGGCGGCGGCGGCCAAGGCATTCCCAGAGTCTCCGCTGGACGAGCTGAAGGGAGCTCGCGTCGCGCCCGCGACGAGCGTGAAGAGCACTGCCACAACAAGAACAAGTAGGCCTGCGAGGACGAGCACAATCGGATAAGAGGGCAGTTGTCGACTTCGCGCAGACGATCGGGTCACCCATCGTCTGCGCGAGTCCAGCGGGCCACCGCTCTTTGGCTCAGCAGGGCAGTCCAGAACCGCAGCTCCCAGACTCCGCCTTCG
>JAOTZF010000100.1 GCA_029861485.1 Thermoleophilia bacterium
GGCAATTACTTCAAGCAGGGCTACTACCGCTGCGCGTGCAGCAACGCGACGGCGGTGGTTCACCACGACGGCCTCACGATCACGAAGGTGAACTAGCGGTAATCACGCCCTCCGGCCGCCGCTTCGAGCGGCGGCCGTTTCGCCCAGGGAGCCGCGGAGGGTGGAACCGTTGCCCGTCTACACCATCGGGTAGGCGGTGACGCTTTGCGTCGCACGGTCCGCTGGCTAGCCTCGCTCTGAATGCGCGAGTTGGCCACAGTTCACACCGGCACCGATGCGCTGGCGGCTCTCGCTGAGCGTGGGTGGGACGCCCTGCTGGCGGAGAGCGCTCATCCCGACCCCACCCGCCGTGCGGCGTGGATGACGGCCTGGCGCGAGCGGCTCTCCCCTGAGGGAGAGGCCGTCGCCATCACCGTCGAGCGCGACGGAGAACTCGTCGCCGGCGCCCCGCTCGTGGTCACGAACGGGGGATCGTTGTCGCGAGTGCGTCTGCTCGGCGCCGACGGGCCCTGGTTCAACCTCGAGCCTCTGGCACGCGATTCCGCGGCCCGGAGGGCTCTCTTTGCGGCCATGCGTGATCTCCCTGGTGACGTGCTGATACTGGAGGGCATCGAGCGCGACGGGGCGAGCGCGAAGTGCGCCCGGGGGGTCCTTCCACGGGGCCCGGTCGTCGCCACGCCCGACGGCTTCCGGCTCGCCATCGCCGATCCGCCGAAGTCGATGCGCAAACGTCGCAAAGAGGTGCGGCGAGGCCTGCGGCGTGCCGAGGACGCCGGGCGGCCATTGGCCACAGAAGCCTATCGGGGGCAGGAGGTGCTGCCGCGACTCGATGATCTGCTCGACTTCCACGCCGCCCACTTCGACCGTGGCGGCGTCAACGGCCTCGCGGGGGACGAGGCGCGACCGTTCACCCGGCATGCGCTGGGGGAGCTCAGCACCGACGCGTTGCGCCTCATCGAGGTCAGGGACCGCGACCGTGACTTGGTCGCCTTTGACATCACCATCGTCAACGGGACTTACGCCGCCGCCTATACGGGTGCGCTTGATCGCGCGAGCGGCCTGCCGAACCTCGGCTGGATCAGCGTGATGGCACTCATCGAATCCCTCGAGCAGGAGGGCATCCAGATCGTGGATTTCGGCGCTTCGAGTGACGCCTACAAAGGCCTGATTGCCCGTGAGGTGCCCCTCTGCCGCGTGTATGCGCCCATCAGCGCGCGCGGACGGCTCGCGTTGTTCGCGCTACGTCTTCGTGGGCTGTTATGGCGTGGCGAGGGGTAGTGAATGGCGTGTAAGCGTGCGCCGCGGCCGCTTCGGCCTCGGCCCCACGGCTGCAAGAGTGCCACTCGCTCCATGCCTCGCACGACCACACGACTCCGCGCGATCCTCGCCATCGGCGCGCTTGGCGCCGCCGGACTGGTGGCAGCCGGATCCGACCCCCTTGCCGGCACGGCAGAGCCGCACCAGGCCGAGGCTGCCTCGGCGGCCGCGAAGCGTGCGGCAAAGCGCGCCACCGCGATCCCGGGCCGCCTACTTCGGCGTGGCGACTACGAGAGCGGAAACCTCCGGCAGTGGGGGAACGTCGAGACCGTCAATCGCCGGCGTGTCCGGGTCGTTCGTTCATCTATCCAGGGCCGATTCGCCGGGCGATTCGAGGTGCGCGACGGTGAAAGCCCATTGGGATTCGGCGAGCGCGCCGAGGTGCTGATCCGCACGGGCGAGCGCGAGGGTCAGGTGCGCTGGTACAGCTGGAGCACCAAGTTCGCGCGCAACTTCCCGATCGCCCGCCGCGGCGCCTGGCAGGTTGTGACCCAGTGGCATTCCAAGGCCAACGGGTCTCCTCCTCTTGGGTGGTTCGTCGAAGGCAATCGGCTCGTGCTACGCGCGCACCGTCATTCCGCGCCGGGTCGGCTGTTGTCGGTGCGCGACTTGTGGAGCGGGCCGATCTGGCGCGGGAAGTGGAACCACATCAAGATGCGCGTCCGGTGGTCGGGAAGCGACGGTAGGGGCTGGGTCGAGCTTTGGATGAACGGCAGGAAGGTCCTCAAGCGTACGAAGGTGCGCACGATGTACCCGGGAATTGGGAACTACTTCAAGCAGGGGTACTACCGCTGCGGCTGCCTCACCAAGACCGGCGTGGTCTTCCACGACGGCTTCCGCCAGAGCCGGGGCTGATCTAGGCGCCCCACCCGGCGAGCGACTCCTGGTCGACGGCGTCGCGGAACCACAACTCGAGCATTAGCAGCAGCCAAATCTGATGCGTCTGGCGCCCCCGTCCTGAGGTGAAGTCGTCGAAAGCCTCGCCGGCGGCTCCGGGGCGAAGGATGCCACGGGAGTCGAGGCGACCGTCGGTCAGCGTCTCTCGCACGACGTCGCCCGCTCGCCCTCGTAGCCACTCCCGTAGCGGTATTCCAAAGCCCTGCTTCGGTCGTTCGAGCACCTCGCGGGGCACGAGATCGTGCGCCACTTGCCGGAGCAGCCACTTGTCGGTGCCGCCGCGCAGCTTCTGATGTGGCGGCAGTCGCGCGGCGAACTCGGCGACGCGGTAGTCGAGCAGGGGCGCCCGCGCCTCGAGGGCGACCGCCATCGTGGCGATGTCGACCTTCGTCAGCACGGCGCCGTGCAGATAGGTGGCGGCATCGGCGAGCGTCAACCGGTCCAGCCACGCCACTCCGTTGTCCGGCCCGAGGGCGTCGCGGAGGTAGTGCGCGGCCCTGTCGCGGCCGATACGGCGCATGAACTCGGCACTGTAGATCCGCCGCTTCTCATCGCTGGAGATATGCGACATCAGTAGCGCGTAGCGGTCGGCAAAAGGCCGTGATGCGACGTTCATGACCCGCTCGGCACGGCGTGACGGGCGCGCCAGCCTGCCGTCTCCGCTGCCGATCCGGCCCGCGAGTTGCCGGGCTCCCAGTGCGCTGCCCGCCCTGGCCAACGGCGCGACGCGGCCGAGGGTCCGCATGAGCCGATACTGGTCGTAGCCGGCAAAGAGCTCGTCGCCTCCATCTCCGGTCAGCGCGACGGTTACATGCTCGCGCGTCGCCTTGGCGACGTAGTAGGTGGGCACCGCCGAGACGTCGCCGAACGGCTCGCCATAGCGCCGTACGAGCTCGGGCAGGATTGACAGCATGTCGGGAGATACCGTCAGCTCAGTGTGATCGGTGCCGATGTGTGCGGCCACCTCGCGGGCGACCTCCGCGTCCCGACTCGTACCGGCGTCGAAGGCGATCGAGAACGTCCTCACCGGCTCCGATTGGGCGCGCGCCATCAGGGCCACCACGGTCGAGGAGTCGACACCGCCCGAGAGGAAGGCTCCCAGGGGAACGTCGCTGATCATCCTGATGCGCGTGCTGTCTTCGAGGATCGCGGTCAGCTCCTCGACGGCCGCCTCGTCGGAAAGCTGCAGCTTCGGGGAGGGCGAGAGCTCCCAGTAGCGATCGATGGTGACCTCGCCGTTCTCAAAGACCAGTCGCTCCGCCGGGCCGAGCTTGAAGACGTCGCGAAACCCGGTCAGCGGCGGCGGGATGTACTGCAGGCCCAAGAAGAGGTCGATGGCCTCATCGCAGGGCACGCGCTCGATCAGCGGATGGGTCATGAGAGCGGCGATCTCCGAGGCGAAGATCAGCTTTCCCTTGCGCCGCGCCCAGTACAACGGCTTTTTCCCCAGCCGATCGCGTGCCAGCACCAGCCTCTGACGCGGCTCGTCCCAGAGGGCGATCGCAAACATCCCGTTCAGGTGGCGCAGGAAGTCGAGGCCATACTCCTCGTAGAGATGGACGGCCACCTCGGTATCGGACGCTGTGCTGAAGCGGTGGCCGCGGCGCTCGAGCTGCGCGCGCTGCTCGATAAAGCCAAAGAACTCGCAGTTGGCTGCGATCGAGAGGCTACGGTCCTCGTTGTAGATGGGCTGCGCACCGCCCGCGAGATCGATGATCGACAGACGCCGATGTCCCAGCACGGCGCGCTCTCGCTCGTCCAGGCCATCGCCGTCCGGCCCTCGGTGCACGAGGGCCTCCATCATCAGCCGAACGTCGCCAGATTCACGCCCGACCCCGGGCCCCGCGGTTCCGCAGACCCCGCACATCGCGCGTAACCTGCCGGCCTGCGCCTAGGCGAAACCGACGAGCAGCGCGACTGCCATCAGCAGGGCGGAGGCGCCGGCAAACGACCCGGGGCGGCGGTGCAGCGGACGGGGCAGTAAGTCCGTCGAGATGCGGTCGGGCACCACGCGCGCGCCGATGTGAAGGATCACAAGTCCGGCGAACAGTCCCGAAGCGAGCACGAGGGCTATCAGCAGCGAGGTCAACATCGCGCTGCGGCCGTCACCCGAGTCGGTAGGCAGAACCTCAGACTCGATGGTCGCGACTGCCGCGCCGACGCTCGCGGACGCCTCGCTCGTCGTGGTCGCGGCCTGCTCGACCGCGCGCTCCGATGCGGCCACGAGCTGCTCCAGGTCGCGGGCCGCGGCGGCCTCGCGCTCCTGGCGCTGCTTTTCGGCCAACTCCTCGGCGGTCGGAGCAGGCGGGGGTGGGGGAGCCGCCGGCTCCGGCTCGGGCTCCGCGGCCGGGGCGGGTGCCGGGGCGCTCGGCGCAGCGGGGGTCGGCGCAGCTACCGGGGGTGCCGGTGCAGGTGCCGGGGCCGCGGGAGCGGGCCGCGGCGCCGGCGCGGCCGGCGCCTCGACGGGCGGCGGCGCGTCCGGCTGCGCTGGCGGCGCGGGAGCCCCGATCGCCCCTGCCACGAGGACGGCCGATACGGCGGTCGTGGCTATCGCGGAGGCGAGTGCTCTAACCATGCTCATTCCTGTCGCCTGTTTTGAAGAGGTTTTGCGTCAGGGCTAACGCAATTCCTACCAGACACCGAAGTCAGCTGGCACCCCTGCGTGACAGCACGACCGGAATCGTCTTCAGCAGCAAGCGCACGTCCCACCAGACCGACCAATTCGCGACGTACATGTAATCCAGCTGAACCATCTCGTCGAACGGGATGTCGTTGCGTCCTCGCACCTGCCACACGCCGGTTATCCCGGGCTTGAGGTCCGACCGGCGCCGGCGCCAGCCATCGATCTGGATCGCCTCCGGCACCACGAACGGCCGCGGCCCCACCAAGCTCATCTCGCCGACGATCACGTTGAACAGCTGTGGCAGCTCATCGATGCTCGTCTTGCGCAGGAAGCGGCCGACGCCGGTGACGCGAGGGTCGGACTCCATCTTGAACAGGGGGCCTGCGTCCTCCATCTCGTTGAGGTGGGCCATTTCCTTGCGGAGAGCCTCGGCGCCATCGACCATCGTTCGAAACTTCCAGATGCGAAATGGCACGCCGCCGGCGCCCAGGCGGTCCTGGCGGAAGAAGACCGGGCCGCGCGAATCGATCTTGATGGCCACTGCAACGGCGAGAAAGAGCGGCGCCAGTACCACCAGCGCGGTGCTTGCGACCGACAAGTCGAGAATCCGCTTCACCAGGCGCGAGCCGCGTGAAAACTCCGCGCTCTTCAGGTCGACCACCGGCATTCCGTCGAGTTCCGAGATGTCGGAATGGGGTGGTGTCACGTCGTAGTACCGCGGCACGATCGAGACCGGGATCCGGCCGATGTCGGAGTGGCGCAAGGACTCGAGCATCTCCTCGGTGCTGGTGCGCGAGAAGGCGACCACCACCCGGGTCGCGGCGGTGGCCGCGATGGCCTCATTGATCCCCGCGCTCTCCGGCAGCACCGGTATGTCGGCGATCGATTCGCTGAGCGGCCGCGGCTCGTCGTCGACGAAACCTGCGATGTGGAGCCCCTCGTGGGAGCGTCGTCGCACGCGTTCGGCGATGCGCTGTCCCGCGCGGCCGGCGCCCACGATCAACAGGCGCTCGGGGTAGCGCCGCCGGGCCTTCTGACGCACGACCCACCGGACTCCGAGCGAAATCACGAGGGCGGGGGGCAGCCAGATCAGCACGTCGATGGTCTCGGACCGGCCGAAGCTCTCCGGCCGTACCAGGGTGCCAAGGACGAACCACGCGATCAGCAGCAATCCGAGCCCTTGGAGGATGCCCTTGGCCTCGTCGAGCGGCGAGATCATCAGTGGCTTGGAGCTGTAGAGGCCGACCAGAGCAAACGCCACGGGGGCGCTTACGGCGAAGGCCAGGCCCGACTTGAGCGCGAAGCCGCCGCTCGGGAAGTCGACGATTGTCGAGATGACCAGTAACGCGGCCGCGAGCACAGCGAAGCTGAGGAAGTCGGCCGCGATCAGCCGACGGGTCACCGCGCGACACGCGCGGGCATACTCCTCTACCGGTGAAAGCGCAGAGGGCGCCGAATCGCCAAGCGGCAGTTCTGAGGTGTTTACTGTCGTGGCCACGGGCACCCTTCTCAGGCCGGTGTGCACCTACGCTATTGCTTCCCGCCTGACGCATTCACTCCCCACCAGGATGGGTTTGCCTGTACGGGCGAACGGGACCGGTTTGAGCGGTGCTTTGGAACCCTCCAAGCGAAACCAGATGGCGCTGCTAGCCTCGATTTGCGCATGACCATCCTCTTCGGATCACGCGGCGAGGGTCGCGCCTGAGCTGATGTGTGGGATCTGCGGCATCCTGGGCGTCGAATCCTCCGGCGAATCGCTGGGAGCGATGCTCGGCACCATCGTTCACCGCGGTCCCGACGCCGAAGGCCGGCTCGAGCGGCCGGGCACGGCGCTGGGCATGCGTCGCCTCGCGATCATCGACCTGGTCGGCGGCGATCAGCCGATCTTCAATGAGGACGGCACGGTTGCAACCGTCTTCAACGGAGAGATCTACAACTTCGTCGAGCTGCGCGATGAGCTGATTCGCGAGGGGCACAGGTTCACGACGCGCTCGGATACCGAGGTGCTC